>NZ_JBIVHR010000016.1:38486-85211 GCF_044749305.1 Pseudomonas sp. NPDC089534
CACCGATGATGTGCCAGGCACAAGTCCTGTGGGAGCGGGCTTGCCCGCGATGGCGGAGTGTCAGCCGACAGAGATGTCGATGACCCACCGCCATCGCCAGCAGGCTGGCTCCCACAGTTTGAGTTGCAACACAAAACCCATGTGGGAGCGAGCCTGCTCGCGATAGCGGAGTGTCAGCCGACACAAATGCCGCCGACCCGACACCTTTCAGAGAAAGACCGCAGCCTTATGCAGGCTGCGGTCTTTTTGTTTCAGAGCGGGTAGTGCCTCAGCTCGCGGGCGATGACCATGCGCTGGATCTCGCTCGACCCTTCGTAGATCTGGGTGATCCGCGCGTCCCGGTAGTATTTCTCCACCGGGTAATCCTCCAGATACCCGTACCCGCCATGGATCTGGATCGCCGACGAGCAGACCTTCTCGGCCATTTCCGAGGCGAACAGCTTGGCCTGCGAGGCCTCGGACAGGCACGGCTTGCCGGCGGTGCGCAGGCGGGCGGCGTGCAGGATCATCAGCCGGGCGGCATTCAGTTGCATGTGCATGTCCGCCAACAGGTTGGCGATGCTCTGGTGTTCGATGATCGGCGTGCCGAACTGCACGCGCTCACGGGCATAGGCCAGCGCCGCCTCGAAGGCCGCGCGGGCGATGCCCAGGGCCTGGGCGGCGATGCCGATGCGGCCGCCCTCAAGGTTGGACAACGCGATGGCCAGGCCCTTGCCGCGCTCGCCCAGCAGGTTGGCCTCGGGGATGCGGCAATCGCTGAGGGTCACGGCGCAGGTGTCCGAGGCGCGGATGCCCATCTTGTGTTCGCTGCGGTCAACGGTGAAGCCCGGCGTGTCGGTGGGCACCAGGAACGCCGAGAGGCCTTTCTTGCCCAGCTCCGGGTCGGTCACCGCGAACACGATGGCCAGCTTGGCCCGCTTGCCGTTGCTGACGAACTGCTTGGCGCCGTTGATCACCCAGTGGCCGTCGCGCAGTTCGGCGCGGGTGCGCAGGTTGTGCGCTTCGGAGCCGGCCTGGGGTTCGGTCAGGCAGAAGCAGCCGATGACCTGGCCGCTGGCCAGGTCCGTCAGCCAGGTTTCTTTCTGGGCTTCGCTGCCGTAGTTGAGCACCGGGCCGCAGCCCACCGAGTTGTGGATGCTCATGAACGCGCCGGTGGCGCCGTCGCCGGCGGAGATTTCTTCCACCGCCAGGGCATAGGCGACGTAGTCGACGTAGGTGCCGCCCCATTCTTCCGGCACCACCATGCCCAGCAGGCCCAGTGCGCCCATCTTCGCCACCAGGCCGTCGTCGATCCAGCCGGCCTTTTCCCAGGCTTGCGCGTGGGGTGCGATTTCGCCGCGGGCAAAGTCCCGGGCCATGTCGCGGATCATTACCTGTTCTTCAGTCAATTCGAGATCGTGCATGGCTCAGCTCCCGCTCTCTGCGAAACCGTGGAAGAAACCCGCGACCCGCCCGGCGTCCAGCGCCTTGAGGGTGGGCGGGTTCCAGCGTGGGGATTTGTCTTTGTCGATCAGCAGGGCGCGTACGCCCTCGATCAGGTCGCCGCGCTCGAACCACTGCCGGTCCAGGTGCAGTTCGAGGGCGAAGCAGTTGTCCAGGCTCAGGTGACGGCCCCGGCGCAGCATCTCCAGGGTCACGGCCATGGCCAGCGGCGAACGGGTCTCCATCAGGTCGGCGGTGGCGGTCGCCCATTCGTGGCTGTCGGCGACGGTCACGGCCCGCAACTGCTCGACGATGCTCGGCACGTCAGGCAACGCGAAGAAATGGTCGATGGCCGGACGCAGGGCCTGCAGCGGCGCGTCGGGCAGGGTCTGCACGGCGTGCCGGGCCAGCAGGCTCTGCAGATCCTTGAGCGGCGTGTCGCGCCATTCGAGGCTGTCGAGCCGGTCGTCGAGCGCCGCGAGCCCGGCGCTTTCCAGATACCAGTCCGCCAACCCGCAGTACAGCGCATCGGCGGCGCGGACCTGCACCCCGGTGACGCCCAGGTAGATCCCCAGCTCGCCGGGGATGCGCGGCAGGAAGTAGCTGCCGCCGACATCCGGGAAGTAACCGATGGCCGTTTCCGGCATCGCCAGGCGGCTTTTCTCGGTGACCACCCGCAGGTCCGCGCCTTGCACCAGGCCCATGCCGCCGCCCAGGACAAAGCCGTCCATCAGCGCCAGCACCGGCTTGCGGTAGCGGTGGATCGTCAGGTCGAGGGCGTATTCCTCGACGAAGAAGTCTTCGTGCAGCGTGTCGCCGGTTTTGTGGCTGTCGTAGAGGGAACGGATATCGCCGCCGGCGCAGAACGCTTTCTCGCCGGCGCCGCGCAGCACGACGGCGCGGACATGGTCGTCGCCGGCCCAGGCGTCCAGGTGCCGCTGCAACTGGCGGACCATGTCCAGGGTCAAGGCGTTGAGGCCGGCGGGGCGGTTGAGGGTCAGGTGACCGATGTGATTGCGAACCTCGGCCAGCACGTCGTTCTGTGTGGCATCCATGGACGGCGTCCGCGGGGATGAAGCCTGAGCAGTCATCAGTAACTCCCTGCTTTTATTGTTTTTTGTGCGGTGTGTACGGTGGGCTCGCGCGCGAGCGTTGCCGGATCGTAACAGTGCAAATTTGCCGTGCACAACCGGGATCTGTGCAGGGGCTGTCTGCATTTTTGTCATGCCGGGTGCGGTGCGCGGCCGTTGGCCCCGGATCTTCGGCGTCTGCGACAGAATCGGCTGTGAAGGCGCCGTTATCAGCACAATAGAGGGGTCGCCGCCGCCCCATACGACACCTGCCGCCGACCGTCTGTTGGCATTCTGGCCCCCGGATCCCGAGCGCTCTGCGCCAAGGGTTTCAGCACGGGCATCACGCATGTCCCGGAACAAAAACAACAAGAACGCTGTTGCGGCGCGAGCCGCATCGACTTTCTGTTCCTGCCCATAAAGGCGGCCGACCGGCGCGGCCGCGACAATTCCAGACAGATCAGGACTCAAGAAGATGAAAACCAAATGGCTGAGCGTGTCCGTACTCGCGTTGCTGTGCTGCACCTCCGGCGCCTATGCGAAGGAATGGAAAGAGCTGCGGTTCGGCGTCAACCCCAGTTACCCGCCCTTTGAATCGACCACCGCCGACGGCGGCGTGCAGGGCTTCGGCGTCGATCTGGGCAATGCGATCTGCGCCGAGCTGAAGGTCAAGTGCGTGTGGGTCAGCAATGACTTCGACGGGCTGATCCCGGCGCTCAAGGCCGGCAAGTTCGATGCCATCGAGTCGTCGATGACCGTGACCGACGCGCGCAAGAAGCAGATCGACTTCACCGACCGCCTGTACGCCGGGCCCACCGCCATCGTCACCCGCAAGGACTCGGGCCTGCTGCCCACCGGCGAATCCCTCAAGGGCAAGACCCTCGGTTACATGCAGGGCACGATCCAGGAAGCCTACGCCAAGGCGCGCCTGGGGCCGGCCGGGGTCAAGCTGCGGGCCTACCAGAATCAGGATCAGGTCTACGCCGACCTGGTGTTCGGCCGCCTCGACGCGTCGATCCAGGACAAGCTGCAGGCGCAGATGAGTTTCCTCGCGTCGCCCCAGGGCGCGCCGTTCCAGAACAGCGAAGGCATCAGCGACCCCTTGATCCCGTCGGACATCGCCATCGGCGTGCGCCAGGGCAACGACGAACTCAAGGGCATGCTCAACGCCGCCATCCAGGCCCTGCATGACAAGGGCATCTACGCGCAGATCCAGCGCAAGCACTTCGGTGACCTGGACCTCTACAACAACTGATCCCCGCGCCCGCCGCGCCCTGTGTGCTGTCCAAGCGCGCAGCGCACGGAGGCGGGCGGCAAACGACAGGTGACTGGCGTGAATGACTTCCTGAGTTGGATCGGGCTCGATCTGTCGAGCCTGCAAGGCTACGGCCCGCTGTTGCTGCACGGCACATGGGTGACCCTGCAACTGTCGGCGCTGGCGCTGCTGGTGAGCATGGCCCTGGGCCTGTTGGGGGCGGCGGCCAAGCTGTCGCCGCTCAAGCTGCTGAACCTGCCGGCGACGTTCTACACCACGCTGATCCGCGGCGTGCCGGACCTGGTGCTGATGCTGCTGATCTTCTACAGCCTGCAGGGCTGGGTGAGCAGCCTCACCGAACTGATGGGCTGGCCGTACCTGGAGATCGATCCGTTCGTGGCCGGCATCGTCACCCTCGGCTTCATCTACGGCGCGTATTTCACCGAGACCTTCCGCGGGGCGATCCTCAGCGTGCCGCGGGGTCAGCAGGAGGCCGCCGCGAGCTTCGGCCTCGACCGCTGGCAGCGTTTCCGTTTCGTGGTGTTCCCGCAGATGATGCGCTTCGCCTTGCCGAGCCTGGGCAACAACTGGCTGGTGCTGCTCAAGGCCACGGCGCTGGTGTCGATCATCGGCCTGTCGGACCTGGTCAAGGTGGCCCAGGAAGCGGGCAAGAGCACGTTCAACATGCTCGACTTCCTGCTGCTGGCGGCGGCGCTGTACCTGCTGATCACCAGCGCCTCCAATTACGTGCTGCGCGCGCTGGAGCGCCGCTACAACCAGGGCGTGCGGGGGATGGCGCGATGATCGAACTGATAGCCGAATACTGGAAACCCTTCCTGTTCAGCGACGGCGAGGCCCTGACCGGCCTGGCGATGACCCTCTGGCTGCTGGTGGCGAGCATCGCGATGGGGTTCTGCCTGTCGCTGCCTTTGGCGGTCATGCGCGTCTCGCGCTTGGGCGTGGTGCGCTGGCCGGTGCAGCTGTTCACCTACGTGTTCCGCGGCACGCCGCTGTATATCCAGTTGCTGATCTGCTACAGCGGGATCTACGGCATCGCCGCGGTGCGCTCGCAGCCGCTGCTCGAAGCGTTTTTCCGCGATGCGATGAACTGCACGTTGCTGGCCTTCACCCTGAACACCTGCGCCTACACCGTGGAGATCTTCGCCGGGGCGATCCGCAGCATCCCCTACGGCGAGATCGAAGCGGCCCACGCCTACGGCCTCAGCGGCTGGCGCCTGTACCGGCGGCTGATCCTGCCGTCGGCGCTGCGCCGGGCGCTGCCGTACTACAGCAACGAAGTGATCCTGATGCTGCACGCCACCTCGGTGGCGTTCACGGCCACCATCCCCGACATCCTCAAGGTCGCCCGGGACGCCAACGCCGCGACGTTCATGACCTTTCAGGCGTTCGGCATCGCCGGCCTGCTGTACCTCGCGCTGTCGTTCGGCCTGGTCGGCGCGTTCCGCCTGACGGAGCGGCGCTGGCTGAACTTCCTCGGCCCGGCCCACTGATCTTTTTTACCCAGAGCCGCGCCGGTCCGGGGCGGCTCCCGGAGATTCATCCATGTATAAGCTGACGGTAGAAAATCTGTACAAGCGCTTCGGTGACAATGAAGTGCTCAAGGGCGTCTCGTTGAACGCGCGGGCCGGCGATGTGGTGAGCATGATCGGCGCCAGCGGTTCGGGCAAAAGCACTATGCTGCGTTGCATCAACTTTCTGGAGCGGGCGGACGAGGGCGCCATCACCCTGGACGGCGAGCGGATCCTCACCCGGCAGGGTGCCGGCGGCATGCGGGTGGCCAACCCCAAACAGTTGCAGTCGCTGCGCACGCGTCTGGCGATGGTGTTCCAGCATTTCAACCTGTGGAGCCACCTGACCGTGCTGGAGAACATCGTGCTTGCGCCCTGCCGGGTGTTGGGCGAAAGCCGCAAGGAAGCCGAAGAACGGGCACTGGCCTACCTGGACAAGGTCGGCCTGCCGCAGCGGGTGGCGCAGCAGTACCCGGCGTTCCTCTCCGGCGGCCAGCAACAGCGGGTGGCCATCGCCCGGGCGCTGGCGGTGGAGCCGGAGATCCTGCTGTTCGACGAGCCTACCTCGGCGCTGGATCCGGAACTGGTCGGCGAAGTGCTGAAAGTGATTCAGGCCCTGGCCGAAGAGGGGCGCACCATGCTGATGGTCACCCACGAAATGGGCTTTGCCCGGCAGGTGTCCAGCCAGGTGCTGTTCCTGCACCAGGGACGGGTGGAGGAGCAGGGCGACGCGAGCCTGCTCGACCGGCCGCGCAGCGAGCGTTTGCAGCAATTCCTATCGGGTCGTTTGAAGTGAGGCAAGGGATACATGGCGGACATCCGCGATCTGACGATCGTGCTTGATCGGATCGATCAGGCCATCATCGAAGTGCTGCGCCACGAAGGGCGCATCACCTATCAAAAGCTCTCCGAGCGCGTGCACCTGACGCCCAGGCCTTGCCTGGAACGGGTGCGCAAGCTTGAACAGCTTGGCGTCATCCGGGGCTACGGGGCGATTCTCGACGAGAAGAAACTGACGCCGGGGCTGTCGCTGCTGGTGCTGGTGGCGCTGTCGAACCAGAGCGGGCGGGCGGCGCAGAAAGCCTTCGAGGCCAAGGTGCGCGCCTGCCCGCAGGTGCTCGAATGCCGGCTGGTCAGCGGCGCGTTCGACTACAGCCTGCGCATGCGCTGCCGGGACATGGAACACTACCGGGTGCTGACCGAGGTGTGGTTCGACGACCCGGACCTGCACATCGACAAACTGGTCAGCCACCCGGAACTGGCGACGGTCAAAACCACCATGGAGTGAGCCGATCCGACACCAAGACCGCAGCCCGCAGGCTGCGGTTTTTTTTGTCCGGGCGCCTGCCGAATCGGCTGGGCAAACAGCCGATTTCGACCGTTTCCATCACTGGCGGTCGGCGCAACAACCGGGTTTGCTCCGGGCCGGAACAGACAATGGGCACCTCCCAACCCTCATCGGTTCCGTGCCCATGCAGACCACCAACACCGTTTTGATGATTCGCCCGACACGCTTCTCCTTCAACCAGGACACGGCGGCGAACAACCGCTTCCAGCGCCCGGCGGAGCACGCCGAAGACGTGCAGCTCAAGGCCTTGCAGGAATTCGACGGCTATGTCGCCGCACTGCGCGGGCACGGGGTCGAGGTGCTGGTGCACAACGACCGCGAAGCCCCGCACACCCCCGACTCGATCTTCCCCAACAACTGGTGGAGCAGCCACCCCGACGGCACGCTGGTGCTGTACCCGATGCAAGGGCAGAACCGCCGGCTGGAACGCGACAAAGGCGTGCTCGACTGGCTGGGCGAAACCTACCGGGTCGAGCGCCTGGTGGATCTTTCCGGGCTGGAGCGCCAAGAGGTCTTTCTGGAGGGCACCGGCAGCATGGTGCTCGACCGTCAGCAGCGCATCTGCTACGCCGGCTACTCCACGCGCACCCACGGCCATGCCCTGGAGCAGGCGGTCGAGCAGTTGGGCTATTCGCTGTGCGCCTTCAACGCCGTCGACCGCCAGGGCGTGGCGATCTACCACACCAACGTGATGATGAGCGTCGGCACCCGGTTGGCCGTGGCCTGCCTGGACAGTGTCGCCCATGCCGGCGAGCGCCAGGCGCTGCGCGCGCGGCTGGAGGAGACCGGCAAGCAGGTGATCGCCCTGGACTGGGCCCAGCTCGAATCCTTCGCCGGCAACATGCTCGAAGTCCGCAACGCCGCCGGCGAGCCGCTGCTGGTGATGTCGCGCACCGCGTGGCGATCGCTGGATCCCGCCCAGCGCCGCACCCTCGAAAGCCTGGCCACGCCGCTGCCGGTGAACATCGACACCATCGAACGCATCGGCGGCGGCAGCGCACGCTGCATGTTGGCCGAAGTGTTTTTCCCAAAACGCGAGCCGCAACCGCTGACCGCCAAGGAGCACACCCGATGATCGTCCGTCCCGCCACCCCCGATGACTTGCCCGCCTTGCTGGCCCTGGCCCACAGCGCCGGCGCCGGTTTGACCACCTTGCCCGCCGACGCGGCCCGTTTGCGCCAGCGCCTGGACTGGGCGGCGAAAACCTTCGCCAAAGAAGCCTCCCGGGCCGATGCCGATTACCTGTTCGTGCTGCAGAACCCGCAAGGCGAGGCCATCGGCATCTGCGCGCTGGCCGGCGCGGTGGGCCTGCGCGAGCCCTGGTACAACTACCGGTTGGGGCTGTTCGTGGCGGCGTCGAAGAACCTCGGCATCAACCAGCAACTGCCCACGCTGTTTCTGGGCAACGACATGACCGGCCAATCGGAGCTGTGCTCGCTGTTCCTGCACGCCGACCACCGCAGCGGCGTCAACGGCCGCTTGCTGTCCAAGGCGCGGTTCCTGTTCCTGGCGGAGTTCCGCGAGCGCTTCGGCGACAAGGTCATCGCCGAAATGCGCGGCTATTCGGACGAGAACGGGGTGTCGCCGTTCTGGGAAGGGTTGGGCCGGCACTTCTTCAAAATGGATTTCGCCGACGCCGATTACCTCACCGGCCTGGGCAACAAGACCTTCATCGCCGAACTGATGCCCAAGTTCCCGCTGCCCACCTGCCTGCTGCCGGAAGCCGCCCGCGCGGTGATCGGCCGCGTCCACCCCAACACCGAACCGGCGCTGGGCATGCTCAAGGCCGAAGGCTTCGAGCACCGCGACTACATCGACATTTTCGACGGCGGTCCGCTGATCGAATGCGACACCGGCCAGATCCGCGCCGTGCGCGACAGCCAGGTGCTGCAACTGAGCCTCGGCACACCGGGGGACGCGGCGGACACCTGGCTGATCCACAACCGTGGGTTCGCCGACTGCAAGATCACGGCCGCGCGGGCGCGGGTGGCGGCGGGCACCTTGATCGTCGATGCGCAGACCGCCGGCACGCTGGGGCTGACGGCCGGGGCGTCGGTGCGGGCGGTGCCGCTGGCGGTGCCGGCGCGGCAGCAAGCGGCGGCGTGAGATCGGCTGGAGGTCAGGCCTTACCGCCGAGCACTTCGCCGATGCTGCGCCGTTTGGCATGCAGCTCGCTGGCATGGATCAACTGCTCAAGGTCCTGCGGGGTGACGTCGATGAAGGCTTCCATGTCGGCCAGCGCCCGTTTCAGGTCTTCGGCGGTGATGGCCAGGGCGTCGACCGGGGCGACGGCGGGGGCCGGTTCGGCGGGGCGCTTGGGGTAGCGGATGCGCGTCAGGTTGTTGTAGGCCAGCGCGCAGGCCACCAGGCTCACCGCGCTGAGCATCACCGGCCCCAGGGCCGTCCAGTCCATGGCGACGGTGGCGGGATCGGCCAGCACCATCGTCAGGGCCACCGCACCGGCCGGAGGGTGCAGGCAGCGCAGCCAGCACATCAGGATCAGCGCCATGCCGGCCGCCAGGCAAGCGCTGCCCAGGGTGCGGCCCAGCACATGGGCCACCAGCAGCGCGACCGTGCCGGCGCACAGGTAGCCGCCGACGATCGACCACGGTTGCGCCAGGGCGCCGGAGGACACCGCAAACAGAAGCACCGCCGAGGCGCCCAGCGGGCCCATCACATGGTAGGCGGCCTGGATGCCGAACACCTGGCTGCACACCCAGACGCTGACCAGCGTGCCCAAGGCCATGCCGATGGCGGCTCGGCTCCATTCGGTGGGACGGGTGTTGACGGCGGCGGGCAACCAGCGGGCGAGCATGGACAGGTGTTCCTCTTGGGGCGGACGGAAAAGCGCAAGGCAAAAAAAAGGACTTGTCCGTCGAATCCGGAAAGTCCTTCGAAACGTTCCAACTATTGGGGGAGGAACGCGCACAGTGTGCCAAGCAAACTGGATGCTGACAAATTCATATAAATGCAGTTTCAGTGCATTATTTTTGCAGTAAGGCCACCCGCCGTCCGCTCATGAAGCACAGGAAGCCGCCCATCGCGGTCAACGCGCTCAAGGCGTAGAACATGGTCGGCGCCGGGGTGTGCATCAGCAGGAAGCCGCAGATCACCGGGCTCAGGGCGCCTCCCAGGGCCGCCAGGTTCTGCGCGCCGTAGTAGCTGCCGCGCAGTTCCTCCGGGGCCAGGGTGTCGACGAACAGGAATTCGGACGGGTAAATGATCATCTCGCCGAGGGTGAAGATGAACATCGCGACGCACCAGCTCACCAGGCTGTCGGCCAGGCTGAAGCCGATGAGGCCTGCGATGAACAGGCCGGTGCCGGCGACGATCCAGTAGCGCAGCTTTTCCCGGCTGAGGAACCGGCCGATCTGGTATTGCAGCAGGATCACCGCGATGGCGTTGCAGGCGAGCAGGGCGGCCATGGTCTTGAGGGCCTGCTGCGAGTCCTCGACCACCAGCAGGTACTGCGACAGGTACAGGGTGAAGCGGCCGTGCACCACGGTGCTGAGCAGGCAGCCGCAGGTGAACATGATCAGGGTGCGGTCGTTCTTCAGGGTGACCAGGGTCTTGAGGAAGCTTTGGGGCTGGCCGATCACGGCCACGGGGTTGGCGTCCTTGGGGATGCCGACCATCAGGAAGATGCTGGCGAAGGCGATGGCGGCGGCGATCAGGAACGGCGCGATCGGATACACCCCGGCGATCACCACCCCGAGCATCGGGCCGGTGGCGTAGCCGATGTTGGTCAGGGTGTAGCGCAGGGAGAAGGCCTTGGCCCGCTGGTTGATCGGCAGGTGTTCGCTGAGGATCGCCTTGGAGCCGATCAGGAACAGCGCCGAGGCGGTTTCGGTGATCACCAGCGTGGCGGTGGTCAGGTACAGGTTGTGGGCGAACGTCAGCAGCACGAAGCCGACGGCGCTGGAGAGCATCGCCAGGATCAGCAGCCGGCGCTTTTCCAGACGGTCGATGATGTAGCCGCCGTACAGCGCGAGCAGGGTGGCGATGAACACCGCGATGCCCAGCAGCAGGCCGACGTCCTGTTGGTTGAGGCCCAGCTTCTGGCTCAGGAACAGGGTGAGCAGGGGGCTGGTGATGGCGCGGCTGACGACGATGGTCAGCGAGACGATCATCAGACGGCGGATAACGAGCGAATACTTGGCCACGGAAAATCAAATGTCCTTATTCAGATAGTGTTTTGCTCGACTGGAAACCGCGTGGCCTTCATCGCCAGCAGGCTGGCTCCCACAGGAATCCCGGCCGGACGCAGAATCAGAGCCGGGCACATAACCCTTGTGGGAGCCAGCCTGCTGGCGATGAGGCCTGCACATCTAGCCCCGATGTTGCCTGTCGGATCGCCATCGCCAGCAGGCTGGCTCCCACAGGAATCCCGGCCGGATGCAGAACCTGAGCTCGCCGCAAAACCCTGTAGGAGCGAGCCTGCTCGCGAAGAGGCCAGAACCGGCAACTCAACAATCACGTCAGCCACCGCTCAAGCCCCGATACCGATTCCAGCGACTCCAGATTCCGCAACCGCTCCAGCAACCCTTCGGCCCGATCCTGAGGCAACACCCGCAGCGCCAGGCTGAAGAACTTTTCCTCCAGCGCCGCATCGCTCAGCGGATTGCCCGGCGCGCCCAACGGCACCTCGACGCACAGGCTCGCCTCGCGCCCGTCCACGGTGCGCACGCTGACGACCGGCTCGCCATCCTCGGACAGTTGCCCGTCCACTTCAAGGCGAATCCGCGTCATCCACCGGGCAATGTCCGGATCGTCGCGCCGGGCGTCGTCGTAGGCCGAGAGCCGGCAATGCCCGTGCGCCAGCCGCGCCGCGAGGGCGTAGGGCAGGCTCATCTGCGCCGCCGCCAGCGAAGCGGTGTCGCGCCCGCCGCACATGTCCTGCAAAAAGCCGCACAGGCGCACCTGGACGTCCTCCACCTGAGACGCCCCGACCGCCAGCCGCTCCATCAACAGCCCCAGCGCATCGATCGCCGAATGCGTCCCGCGGCACGCCGCATACGGCTTGATCGAACAGCGGGCGAGTTTCCACACCCGGCCCAGGTCCGCCTCCAGCGCCGCCGGTTGCGCGGTGCCGGGCGCGAGGGTCTTGAGAAAGCCGCCCCACACGTCATCGAACAGTTGCGACGGCCCGCTGATCCCCTCGCGGGCGAAGCGGGCGGCAAGCAGCCCACCTTCGGCGGCGCGGCCGCTGTGCAGCTTCTTGCTCTGCGAACCGTCGTGGATGAACGCCCACAGACCGCCGCTGAAACTGCCGGCGATGCCCAGCGCCGACACGGTCTGCGCCGCGTCCAGGCCGAGGATCCGCGCACTGGCCGCCGCCGCGCCGAACACCCCGCAGGTGGCGGTCGAGTGCCAGCCGGCGCCGTTGTGGGCCGAGTAGCTGCCGCAGGCTTCCAGCACCCGCCGGCCGATCTCGTAGCCGATCACCACGGCGGTGATGAATTCGCGACCGCTCACCGGGCGCTCCGCCAACGCCAGCGCGGCCATCGCCGCCGGCAGCACCACGGCGCCGGAGTGGTCGCAGCCGCCGGTGTCGTCCAGCTCCAGCGCGTGGGCGGCGATGCCGTTGAGCAACGCGGCATGGCCGGCGCCGACCCGCCGTGAGGTGCCCCAGACCGGCACGGTTCCGGGGTCGCTGGCGAACAGCCGTTGCGCCTGAAGCGCCACGGCGCTGTCTGCCCCGGCCAGCGCCGCGCCGAAGGTGTCGAGGATGTGCCGCTTGGCCTGGGCCACCAGCGCATCGGGCAGTGCTTCAAACCGGGTCTCGACGCAGAACCGCGCCAACCGCTGCATCGATTCTGTCATGCGAGGTAATCCCGATAATGCCGCTCATACACCGAGGCGGGATGATCCGCGCCCACCGTTTCCGCCTTCTGCGCCCACCATCGGGCGATGTCGGCACCGCTGGCGATCCACACGTCGCCGTGCTGGCGGATGCTTTCCAGCAGTTCGCGCAGCACGCCGATCCGGCCCGGCGTGGCGATGATTTCCGGGTGCAGGCGCAGCACGTAGCACAGGCCGAAGCGGTGGAAACCGGCGAAGTCCATCAGCAGGTTGCCCAACGTGTGGCTGTACGAGGCGATCCGCGATTGGGCCGGCGGCACGGCGGGGCTCAGGTTGAAGGCGAAGTAGGGTTCGTCTTCCAGTTCGTAGTGCAGCGGCAGCTCGATCACATCCGGCGCCGTCGGGTGGGCGAACGGCAGGTCGTCGCCGCGCCATGACGACGACCAGCGAATGCCTTCGTCGCGCAGCGCTTCGATGAACCCCGGCGCGCCGTTGCCGGCGGGGATTCGGAAACCGCTCGGGCGCTGGCCGGTCAACGCTTGCAGCGCCGCGCAGCCCTTGGCCACGTCTGCGCGTTGCGCCGCCAGGTCCAGCGTGTCGTAGTCCTGGTGGCGGTAGCCGGCGCAGGCGATTTCGTGTCCGCCGGCCAGGATCGCGGCGATGTGCTGCGGGTTTTCCTCGGCGACGATGCCGGGGACGAACCAGGTGGCGGTCACCCCCAGTTCTTGGAACAGCCGCAGCAGCCGTTCGACGCCCCGTTGCGTGCCGTAGCGCCACACCGACAAGGTCTTGTCGCGCCCGGCCACTTCAGGAGCCTGGGTGAGGATGCCGTGGATGTCGTTGTAGTCGACGGTCAGCGCCACGGCGCAGCGCTGGCCGTCGGGCCAGACGGTGGCGTCAGTCATGGTGATGCTCCTTGAGCCACCAGCGGGCGACGTCGCGGCAGGTGGCAAACCACACGTCGTCACGCTCGCGCATGTGTTCGAAGAGTTGTTCCAGCAGCAGGATGCGCCCTGGCTTGCCGGTGATTTTCGGGTGGAACAGGGTGGTCAGGCACAGCCCTTCGTCCATCGCGCCGTCGTACTCGCGTTGCCAGTTGTCCAGGGTCAGGGCGTAGCTGGCGGTGCGGTCCAGGCCGGACGGGAAGTTCGGCGCGCGGGTGTAGGCCAGGGAGGCGTAGTCGTCCATTTCCCAGCGGCCGGGGATCTCCACCAGCGGCGTGGCGTGGCCGGGCACGTCGACCAGGTACGGGCGGTCGTCGCCGCGCATGCTGCTGGAATAGATGACGCCGTTGTCGGCGAGCATCTTCGGGGTCTCGGCGCGCCAGTCGCCGGACGGGGTGCGGAAACCCTCGGCGCGGATGTGCAGGTGCTGCCAGAACACCTCGCGGGATTTCTGCATGACGGCCTGCTGCTCGTCGAGCGTCAGGGCGTAGAAGGATTCGTGCTTGTAGCCGTGGTAGGCCACTTCATGGCCGCGCTCGACGATGGCCTGGCATTGCCTTGGCCAGTTCTCCACGACCCAGGCCGGGACGAAGAACGTGGTCGGCAGCCTGAACGCGTCTAGCAGGTCGAGCAGGCGCGGCAAGGCACGGTAAGGGCCGTAGCCGCCGAAGCCGAAATACTCGGGCTTGCGCCAGATCGAGCCGTTGAGCATGGCATCGCCGGTGGGGCCGTCGAGGTCGAAGGCCAGCGCCAGACAGGCTTTGCGGCCGTCGGGCCAGGTGGGGGGAAGCGGGGAGGACATCACAGGCACTCCAACCATCAATGGATAAACACAAGACCTTGCGGGGGCGGCTTTGCGGTGTGTCATTGGCCGGCGATGTCGCCTGATCCGGCCCTATCGCGGGCAAGCCCGCTCCCACAGGGTTAAATGTCGGGCCCGGGTTCTGTGTACGACCGGGATTCCTGTGGGAGCGGGCTTGCCCGCGATGAGGCCGGCACATCCGGCATCAGCATCGCGATCAGGCCCGCTCCCGCAGGCTCACTTGCCGGCGTTGACGGTCACGTTCTTGATCGCGCCCAGTTCCAGGTCCCACTTCTTCAGGATCGCGCCGTAGCTGCCGTCATCCACCATGCTCTGCAGCGCGACCTTCACCGCCTCGCTCAGCTCAGGCTTTTTCTTGCTCACGCCAAGGCCGGTGAACTGCACGGAGATCGGCTGGCCGACGGTCTTGTACATGTCCTTTTCCTGGGTCTTGAGGTACGACAGGGTTTCGCTGCCCTGCATCGCCGCGTCGATCCGGCTCTGGCGCAGCTGTGCGCGGGCGTCGGCCGAGCCCTCGGTGCCGATCACGTTGATCGCAGGCTTGCCCGCCGCCTCGCAGTTGGCCTTGCTCCACTCGGCGATCTCCGCCGGGAAGGTGGTGCGGCGGCTGGTGCCGACTTTCTTGCCGCACAGGTCGATGATCTCGTTGGTCGCGGCGTTCTTCTGCAAGGTGTAGAACTGCGGGCCGCTGGTGAAATAGTCGACGAAGGTCACGCTGGCCTGGCGCTCTGCGGTGTCGGTCATGCCCGACAGCACCATGTCCACGCGGTCGGTGGTCAGGGCGTTGATCATCTGCTCGAAGCCGGTCTCCTGCCATTTGATCTTGACCCCCAGGCGCTCGGCGAGGGCGTTGCCCAGGTCGTAGTCCAGGCCGGTGAGTTGGTTGGTGGCCGGGTCCTTGAAATCCATCGGCGGGTAGTTGGGCATGATCGCCACGACGATCTCGCCCTTGGCCTTGATGCTGGCCGGCAAGTCGGCGGCGGTGGCGAAACCGCAGGACATGAACGAAGCGAGTACTGCTGGAATGACGAAGTTCTTCATGGACGTTCTCTTATGAGTGTTGTGAAGGCCAAGGGGGCCTTAGGTTCGAACGGCAGAAATGAAGCTTTGGGTGCGCGGGTTTTGCGGGCTTATTAGTATTTCTTCGGGGCTTCCAGCCTCCACGATCTGGCCGCCGTCCATGAACACCATGCGGTTGGAAACCTCCCTGGCGAAGCCCAGTTCATGGGTGACGACGATCATGGTCATGCCGGTCTGCGCCAGATCGCGCATCACCGACAGCACCTCACCGACCAGTTCCGGGTCGAGTGCCGAAGTGGGTTCATCGAACAGCATCAGCTTGGGCCGCATGGCCATGGAGCGTGCGATCGCCACCCGTTGCTGCTGGCCGCCCGACAGTTCGATCGGGTAGCTGTTGCGCTTGTCGGCCAGGCCGACCCGGGCCAGCAGTTCCAGGGCCTCTTCGTGGGCCTCCTTGGGCGAACGCTTGAGCACCTGGCACGGGCCTTCGATGATGTTCTGCAGCACAGTCATGTGCGGAAACAGGTTGAAGCGCTGGAACACCATGCCGGTGGCCAGGCGCTGGCGGGCGATCTGGGTCTCGGTCAGTTCGTGCAGCTTGTGCCCGACGACGCGGTAGCCCACCAGTTCGCCGTCGACCCACAGGCCGCCCTTGTCGATCTTCTCCAGCTGGTTCACGCAGCGCAGCAGGGTGCTCTTGCCCGAGCCCGACGGGCCGATGATGCACAGCACCTCGCCTTGCTCGACCTCGATGTTGATGTCCTTGAGGGCGTGGTACTGGTCGTAATACTTGTTCAGGGCCACGGCCTTGACGATGCTTCTCATGTTCGATTCTCCTGCGCGGCTTACGAGCGCTTGCCGGCGCCGCGAGCGAAACGGCGTTCCAGGCGGCTTTGACCAAAGGACAGCACTGTGACGGTGGCCAGGTACCAGATGCCGGCGACGATCAGCAGCTCCATCACCCGGGCGTTGGCGTAGTAGATGTTCTGGGCGTTGTAGAGCAGTTCCGAGTACTGGATGACGCTGGCCAGCGAGGTCATCTTGACCATGCCGATGAATTCGTTGCCCACCGGCGGAATGATGATGCGCATGGCCTGGGGCAGGATGATCCGGCGCAGCGCCTGCAAGCGCGGCATGCCGATCGACTTGGCCGCTTCGTATTGGCCGGTGTCCACCGACAGCAGGCCGGCGCGCACCACTTCGGCGGTGTAGGCGCCCTGGTTGATGCTCAGGCCGAGCAGGGCGGCCACGAACGGCGTCATCAGGCTCACGGTGTCGAGCTCGAACAGGCCGGGAATGCCGACCGTGGGGAAGATCAGCGCCAGGTTGAACCACAGCAGCAGCTGCAGGATCAGCGGCGTGCCCCGGAACAGCCAGGTGTAGGTCAGCGCCACGTAGCGCAGGATCGGGTTGGCCGACATGCGCATGATCGCCGTGATCACCCCGAACACGATGCCCAGGGCCATGGCCAGCACGGCCATGACGATGGTGTTGAACAGGCCCCACATGATCGCTTCGGAGGTGAGGAACTGGCCGATGTACGACCATTCGATCTTGCCCTCGGCGAAGGCCCGCACCAGGCCGACGAGCGCGATGACGATCACGGTGGCGAAAAAGATCCGCCCGTAGTAGCGCCGCGGCACATGCTGGTACTGGGTGATGTCGAACTGGTTCTCCGCCAGTTTGCGCTCCGCCTGGAGTCGTTCTGCCTGAGTCTGGCTCATGGTGTTTCTCCGAACTGTACTGTCAAATCCAACACATTCCCCTGTGGGAGCGAGCCTGCTCGCGATGGCGGTGGCGCCTTCAACATCGCGGTTGCCTGACCCGGCGCTATCGCGAGCAGGCTCGCTCCCACAGGTTTTTTGGTGTGGCTGCTAGAGGCGGAAGCCCCGGTAGTCTTCGGTCCACGCCTGCTGCGCCGCGAGGGCGGTCTTGAGCCGGCCGATCTGTTCGCGCACCTGCTGCGGCGCGGTGCCGCCCCAGCCGCTGCGGGCGGCGATGGCGGCTTCCAGGGTCAGGCTGTCGCGCACGTCGGCGGTCAGGCGCGGGTCGATTTCCGCCAGCAGGGCCGGCGAGGCTTCCCACAGCTCGATGCCGTGCTTCTCGCAGGCCTGCACCAGGGCGCCGGTGATCTCGTGGGCTTCCTTGAACGGCACGCCGCGCACCGCCAGCCAGTCAGCGACTTCGGTGGCGAGGGTGAAGCCCATCGGCGCCTGGCGCCGCAGTTCCTCGACGTTGACGGTCATGGTCGCGACCATCCCGGCCATGGCCGGCAGCACCAGCAGCAGGGTGTCGACGCTGTCGAGCACGCCGTTCTTGTCCTCGCTCAGGTCACGGTTGTACGACAGCGGCAGGGACTTGAGGGTGGACAGCAGGCCGGTCAGGTTGCCGATCAGGCGTCCGGCCTTGCCCCGCGCCAGTTCGGCGATGTCCGGGTTTTTCTTCTGCGGCATGATCGAGCTGCCGGTGGCGTAGGCATCGTCCAGGTCGACCCAGCGGAACTGGCGCGACGACCACAGGCAGAACTCTTCGGCCAGGCGCGAGATGTTGATCCCCAGCATGCTGGCGATGAACAGGAATTCGGCGACGTGGTCACGGCTGGCCACGGCGTCGATGGAGTTCTCGCAGACGCCGGCGTAGCCCATTTCCTTGGCCGACTGCTGCGGCTGGCGGGCGATGGCGGAACCGGCCATGGCTGCGGCGCCCAGGGGCGACAGCGACGTGCGCGCATCCCAGTCCGCCAGCCGCTGCACGTCACGCAGCATCGACTGGGCGTGGGCCAGCAGGTGATGGGCGAACACGATCGGTTGGGCCTGCTGCAGGTGGGTGAAACCGGGGCAGATGCTTTCCACGTGCTGTTCGGCCTGATCCACCAGCGCCTGTTGCAGGGCCAGGACTTCCACGGCCAGGGTGCGCACGTGATCACGCAGGAACAGGCGCAGGTCGTTGGCGGTCTGGTCGTTGCGCGAACGCCCGGCGCGCAGCTTGCCGCCGAGGGCGCCGAGGCGTTCGGTCAGCAGGCGCTCGATGAAGGTGTGGACGTCTTCGTCGTCCAGGGTCGGGGCGATGCGCCCGGCGGCGAAATCGGCACCGATGCCGTCCAGGGCCTCGATCATCGTGCGGGTTTCCTGCCCGTCGAGCAGGCCGGCCCGCTGCAGTTCGCCGGCATGGGCCTTGGAGCCCGCCAGGTCGTACGGGGTGAGGCGGAAA
Organism: Pseudomonas sp. NPDC089534; assembly: GCF_044749305.1. Classification (NCBI taxonomy): domain Bacteria; kingdom Pseudomonadati; phylum Pseudomonadota; class Gammaproteobacteria; order Pseudomonadales; family Pseudomonadaceae; genus Pseudomonas; species Pseudomonas sp. NPDC089534. The sequence goes on from NZ_JBIVHR010000016.1 coordinate 56,910, forward strand.
TAGCGCTCGGGGCAACGGGACAGGGCCGCCAGGGCAGCGGAAGGGCCGCTTTTGAAACGGGCGCCCCAGAGACGGTCGGTGGCTTGAGACATGTGTTGTTTTCCTCGTCGGTAACGCGAACTGAAATCGGTGTGCACGGCCTGCCGGTCACGCTGAAAAAAACAGCGGACGGAATCAGGCCAAAGCAGTTTTCAAGAGGGCAGTTGCAATGTCGCGAGAGCTGATCGAAGTGTCAGCTTTTAATGTTTTGCGATCAGTGAGTTGGCACTGATGTGCGGGATTTTTTGGCGGTTGCCAAGCCTTGTTTTCTGTGTTCATTATTATTGGTCGGCGATGTTTTTGTTGTTGGACACAGATTGTTGAACATTGCGCCAGAGGTAAATCAGCATTATGGAAACCCCACTTTCCAATTCCGGAAACCCACCGGTGAAGACCGCCCACCGGGCGCCGCTGGCCCTCAGCGGACTGGATTTCAAACTGCTCAAGGTGTTCAAGGCCGTGGTCGAGGCCGGTGGCTTCAGTGCCGCGCAGAACGAGCTGAACGTGGGCCTTGCGGCCATCAGCAAGCAGATATCCGACCTTGAGATCCGCATCGGCATGCGCCTGTGCACCCGTGGTCGCGAGGGGTTCCACCTGACCGAAGAAGGGCGTCTGGTGTATCAGGCCTCGATTGACCTGTTCGCCTCGGTCGACAACTTTCGGGATCGGCTTAGTTCAGCGCAGAATGAACTGATCGGTGATCTTGGAGTGGGGGTCATCGATAATACGATCAGTGACGTTAATTCGCCGTTAGTTGCAGCGCTTAAACGCATGAATGAAGAGTCGCCGAAAGTAAGGTTTCAACTTCAGGCGACCCAGCTGGATGAAGTCGAAAGAGGGGTGGTGGAAGGTCGCTTAGTTGCCGGAATCGTTCCGGTCTATCAACGGCGCGAAGAGTTTGATTATTACCCGTTGTATGAGGAACGCTCGGAAGTCTATTGCGCGGTCGGCCACCCGCTGTTCGACATGCCCGAGGCGCAGATGGGCAGCGACGTGCTGCTGGATCATGCCTGCATCAACCACCGGTACGCGATCCATCGGGACAAGCTCAACCATGCGCGCTACGACAGTTTTTCCGCATCGGCGACCCAGGTCGAAGCCGTGGCGCTGCTGATCAAGACCGGGCGTTTCGTGGGTTTCCTGCCTCAGCATTACGCCGCCGCGTGGGTGGCGGCCGGGCAGTTCCGGGCGGTGCGCCCCCAGGTGATCAACATCGACACGCCGTTCAGCCTGATCCTGCGCCACAACACCGTGCGCAGCCCCTTGGTGAAGGCGTTCGCCCACGCGTTGGGCGTCGACCTGAAGGCGTCGGCCTGATGTCAGCCCAGCGTCAGCGCCATTGCGCAACGGCGCTCGCCGGGCAATCCGTGGGCGATTTCGTTGTTCAGAACTTCGCTCAGACGCGGGCCGGTTTGTTCCGGGCCCAACAACTCGAACCCCATCCGTTGATAGAACGGCGCATTCCACGGCACATCACGAAAGGTCGTCAGAGTCACCGCGGCAAGTTGTTCGCGGCGCGCCAGTTCAATGGCCGCCGACAATAACTTGCGGCCGATGCCTTGACCCTGAAAGTGTTGGCTGACGGACAGTTCCTCGATATGCAGTTGACGGTCGGTTTCCACCGCCCGCAGAAAGCCTGAAAGTTGCCCGTCATTGCTTTGCGCCACCCACACCCGTGACGCTCGGATGGCCTGCCGGTGCTCCTCGGCGTCCGGCACCGGGGCGTCGGCCAGCCACGCCAGGGACGGGTCGAGGCGGAACAGCTGCGCCGCCGACCGCTCCAGGTCGGGCAGGGCGCAGGCGTCCGATTCACGGGCCGGGCGTACGCTGAATGTCATGGAAGAAACCGCTCCAGTCGCAGGGAAAACCCGCAGGTTACGGCTTCAGCCACAGCAGCACATAGTCGTTTTTGTCGAAGCGGCCGCTCAGCACCGGCGGCGCATCGCCCAGGGGCGTGCCTTTCAAGGTCTGATAGTCGCTGCGGTCCATCATCAGCCAGGCCGGTCCCTTGAGGGTTTCCAACGCCTGGACGGAATCGCTGAACTGCGGCTGCAGGTCCTTCTCGACGTTGACCATGAACTTGATGGCCTTGGCGTCCTTGCCCATGCCTTGCAGCACCAGCGGCGCAGGGTTCTGCTCCACCTGGGCGAGCACGGCCCGGCTGAAGGTGCGGGTGTCGTAGAGCTGGCGCTCCACCGGTTCGAACACCAGCGCATACACCGCCCACAACGCCAGCACGGCGCTGAAGGCCAGCGTCTCGGCCCGCCAGCGGGGCCGCCACAGCCGCGACAGCGCCGCCAGTTGCAGGGCGCCCAGCACGATCAGCACCGGCAGCTCACCGGTCAGGTGCTCCGGAAACTTCTTGCGGGCAACCAGCAGAGCCACCATCAGCAGCCCCGGCGTCACCAGCCACAGCCCTTGAATCACCCCGCGCAGCCAAGCGAACACCCGGCCATGGGCGACCTGGAACGGATACGCCGCAATGATCGCCGCCATCGGCAGCATCGGCAGCAGGTAACGGGCCTTTTTCGCCTGCGGGATCGACAGGCCGACCATCACGATCAACCCCGCCGCCGCGCAGTACTGCACCAGGCGCAAGGCCGGCCCGCGCTGGCGGGGCTTGCTCAGCCACGCCGCCGCCAGGGCCAGCAACGCCAGCGGATAGGCCAGCGCGTAGTTGCCCAGCGAACTGGTGAAATAGTAGAGCGAGCCGCTGACGCCTTCGCTGCCGTCCATGCGCCCCATGAACTGCATGCGGATCACGTCCTGGACGAACGCCGGGCCGCCGCTGACCTTGGCCAGCCACAGCAGCAGGCCGACGCACGCCGCCAACAGCACCGAGGCCAGCACGCCGAACAGCAGCAGCCGCGCCCATTGGCGTTCGAGCAGGTAGTAGCTGCACAGCATGCCGGTCGGCACCACCAGGCCGATGGGGCCGCGGATGCCGAAACCGAGCAGCAGCAACGCAAAGATCAGCGGCCAGCGCCGGCCGGCGCCGAAATGGTCATGGGCGTAGCCGAGGTAGAACACCACCATCGCCACTGCCGCGAGCATCAGGTCCTGGGACACCGCCCGCACTTCGGTGACGAAGGTGACGGTCAGCATCAGCAACGCGACGGCGGTCAGCGCCCAGCGAACCGAATGCACCGCCAGCAGGCGGTACATCAAGGTCACGGTCACCGCGCCCGCCACGGCGCTGGGCAGCCAGGCCGTCAGGCTGTTGACCGCACCGAAGGGCAGGGACAGCAGCCAGACGAACAGCGTCGACAGCGCCGAGTAATCGGCATACGGCTCGCCGTAGGTGGTGGGGAAGACCGTCGGCCCGTGGCGCAGCATCTCCTGGGCGAACAGCACGAACCGCGAATCGAAACCGATGGGGGCCTGCCCGTACACCCCGGCGATGAACAGCAGCAACGCCAGCAGCCCCGCGATCAGGGACTGCCGGCGGACGGCAGGCGACAGCGCGGTCAAGCGACGTCCGAAGTGTGTGGCCACTGCTGGAACGGAATCGGCAGCGTGCGCGATTCGCCCCGGCCCATCGGGAAGTAATGGAAGCCGTTGCGGGCCAGGCGTTCGGCGTCGTACAGGTTGCGGCCGTCGAAGATCACCGGATCCTTGAGGCGCTGCTTGATCAGGTCGAAGTCCGGCGCCTTGAACTGCTGCCATTCGGTGCAGATGATCAGCGCGTCGGAACCGGCCAGCACCGATTCGGGGGTGCCCATCAGCATCAGCTTCGACTCGTCCGGGTACAGGTGCTGGGTTTCCTGCATCGCTTCGGGGTCGAACGCCCGCACGTTGGCGCCGGCGGCCCACAGCGATTCGAGCAGCACCCGGCTCGGCGCATCGCGCATGTCGTCGGTGTTGGGCTTGAACGCCAGGCCCCAGAGGGCGAAGGTCTTGCCGCGCAGTTCACCCTTGTAGAACGCGTTGATGCGCTCGAACAGCTTGTGCTTCTGGCGCTGGTTGATGGCCTCCACCGCTTGCAGCAGGTCGCTGGAGCAATGGGCTTCCTCGGCGCTGTGGATCAGGGCGCGCATGTCCTTGGGGAAGCACGAGCCGCCGTATCCGCAGCCGGGGTAGATGAAGTGGTAGCCGATGCGCGTGTCGGCGCCGATGCCTTGGCGCACCGACTCGATGTCGGCCCCCAGGTGCTCGGCCAGTTCGGCGATCTGGTTGATGAAGCTGATCTTGGTCGCCAGCATGCAGTTGGCGGCGTACTTGGTCAGTTCGGCGCTGCGCAGGTCCATGAACATGATGCGGTCGTGGTTGCGGTTGAACGGCGAGTACAGGTCGCGCATCACATCGCGCACGTCTTCGCGTTCGCAGCCGATGACGATCCGGTCCGGGCGGCGGCAATCGCTGACCGCCGAGCCTTCCTTGAGGAATTCGGGGTTGGACACGATATCGAACTGCAGCAGCTTGCCGGCCTTGACCAGGGCCTTTTCGATGTGCGCGCGCAGGGTGTCGCCGGTGCCCACCGGGACAGTGGATTTTTCCACCAGGATCAGCGGCTTCTCACGGTGGCGGGCCACCGCGTCGCCCACCGACAGCACGTAGCGCAGGTCGGCCGAGCCGTCCTCCTGGGACGGCGTGCCGACGGCGATGAACGCCACTTGCCCGTGCTGCACCGCGAGTTTTTCGTCGCTGGTGAACTGCAGCCGCTGGCCGTCCAGGCCCTCGCGCACCAGGCTGGCAAGCCCCGGCTCGAAGATGCTGACGTGGCCTTGGCGCAACAGCTCGACTTTCTTCTCGTCGATGTCCATGCACACCACGTCATGGCCGACTTCGGCCAGCACGGCCGCCTGCACCAGACCGACATAACCGCTACCGAATACTGTGATTTTCATGGGGTACTCCTCAATTCAGGCGCACGTGCCGGACGAGTATTGATGGTGATGACGCCGAGCATGACCAGCGCCACGCCCAGGGATTTCGGGAAACTGAAGGATTCGTTGAACAGCGGCAGGCTGGCTGCCAGCAGGTACACCAACGCGTAGCTGACGCTCAGCAGCGAGTAGGCCCGGCCCAGCGGCAGGTCGCGCAGGGCGGCGAGCCAACAGAGCATCGACAAGGCGTAGGCCAGGATCGCGGCGGCCACCACGGCCAGCGCGGTCAGATCGATGCCGCCGGCGCCGAGCGCCGCCAGCCACTGCTCGGGCTGCGGCAGGCGCGTCATGCTCCAGCGCATGCCCAGCTGCGCGCCGCTGACCAGCAGCACGCTGCCCAGGGCAAATGCGATTCCGCGCTTCTGGCTCATGACTGCTGCCCCAGCAACGCCACGCCGCCGATCACCAGCGCCACGCCGAACCAGTGGCGGCGGTCGATGGGCTCACGGAACACGAAGCGGGCGATCAGGGTGATGAACACGAAGTTGAGGCTGAGCATCGGGTAGGCGATGCCCACGTCCATGCGCTGCAGCACCAGCAGCCAGACCAGCAGGCCCGAGCCCAGGGCGAACAGCGCCAGCCACAGCCACGGCGAGCGCAGCTTGTCGGCCCAGGACGAGTCGACGCCGCGCCAGCTCTCCACGGCGTATTTCTGCGCCACCTGGCCCAGGCAGGTCAGCAGGCACGCGGCCAACAGCAGCAACAGGCTCATGGCGCCACCTTCGGCAGGATCATGATCACCAGGTTGCCCTGTTCGTAGTGGACGCCGTCCTTGGGAAGACGATCGATTTCGTCCAGTTCATCCTGCCCCTTGACGCGCATCACCACGCCGACCGAACCGGTCCGGCGGGCTTCGCGCATCCATTGTTCCACCCGGAAAGAGTCGATCCGCCGCTCGATGCCCTCAGGATAGGCCAGGCCATATTTCAGTTCGCCTACGGTGTTGTACAACGCCACGTTCGGGCGTTGCAGGCGCCAGGCCAGCGCCGAGGCCGCGCCCAGGTCGTTGCTCAGCAGGTGGGTGGTGCCGGCCAGTTCGTCCTGGTGATGCAGGATGAATTGGTCCGGGGTCTTGTTGGCCACCACCGACTTGGGCAGCGCCGCCGGCAGCAGCGCGATGAACAGCAGGCTGCCGAACGCCGGGGCCGCCCAGCACTGCAACGGGCGGAACGCCTGCAGCAGGTTGCTGATGATCCAGCCGGTCAGGCCGATGAACACCAGCACCAGGCTGTGCAGTTCATGGTCGTACAGCGGCTTTTTCAGTTGCACGTACACCAGGGCGATGAGGGTGACGACCCCCAGCGCCATGTTCAGCAGCCCGTTGAACCCCAGCGCCCGGCCTTGCTCCAGGCGCAGGCGCTCGGCCAGCACATGGCCCAGCAGCAGGGCCAGCGGCAGCAGGCACGGCAGGATGTAGGTCGGCAGCTTGCCGTTGCTCAGGCTGAAGAACAGCAGCGGCATCACCAGCCACAGGCCGAGGAACGCGATGGCCGGCTCGCGGCGGGTCTGCCACGCCTGGCGCACCGCCGTCGGCCACAGCCCGGCCCAAGGCAGGCTGAACGCCAGCAGCAACGGAATGTAGAACCACCAGGGCGCGTCGTGCTGGGCGTCGTCGCCGGCGAAGCGGCGGATGTGCTCGTGCCAGAAGAAGAACCGCCAGTAGTCCGGTTCCTGGGCGTGCACGGCCAGCACCCACGGCAGGCTGACGGCGATCGCCACGACGATGGCCACCGGCCCGAAGACCAGCAGTTCGCGCCAGCGTTTCTGCCACAGCATCCATGGCAAGGCGATCAGCACCGGCAACGCCCAGGCCAGAAAGCCCTTGGTCATGAACCCCATGCCGCAGGCCAGGCCCAGCACCGACCAGCCCGCCAGGCGTTGGCCGGTGGTGCGGCTGTCGAGGGCGAACCACAGGGCCACCAGGCTCAGGTTGACCCAGAACGTGAATTGCGGATCGAGGTTGGCGTAACCGGCCTGGCCGGCCACGACGGTGAAACTCATGTAAAGCAGGGCGCAGGCGAAACTCTTGCGCGGATCGCTCCACAGCCGCCGGGCCACCAAAAAGCACAGCAACACGCTCAGACCGGTGCTCAGGGCCGAGGCGAAGCGCACGCCGAACAGGTTCTGACCGAACAGTTCCTGGCCGAGGGCAATCATCCAGTAGCCGGCGATCGGCTTCTCGAAATAGCGCAGCCCCATGAAATGCGGCGACACCCAGTTGCCGCTCAGCAGCATGTCCTGGCTGATCTGCGCGTACCGGGTCTCGTCGGGGATCCACAGGCCATGGCTGCCCAACGGCAGCAGGTAAGCCAGCAGAAAAAGCACCAGCAACAGCGGCAACGCCAAGCGCTTGCTCATGCCCCTTGCACTCCCAGCCAGCCTTCGCGGCCATCCAGGGCACCCCGTTGCACACGGCCCAGGGGCAGTGTGTTCAAGAACTCGGGCAACAGGTCGCCCAACGGTCGGAACGCAATGTCGCGCTGGCGTGCATCGGCCAGCAGCTGTCTAAAATCCTGAGCCATCAGAATCCCTTCTACTTCGGCATGTATGGTGTAGACGTTGAGTTGCCGGTCGCGGAACCGGTCGAGGATGAACGCGTTGAAGTCCTTGGCCGCCACGGTCGGGCCCACCACCTCGTCGAAGGTCGGCAGGTCCACCGGAATCTGCGGGGTGCCTGCCGAGCCGTCGGCGAGCAGGGGGCGGAACACCTGCTGCCCGCGGCAATCGCTGTTGTAGCGAAAGCCGAAGGCCTGCTTGGCTTCGATCACCCGCTCATCCGCCCGCCAACCGGCAGCGGCGGAGCACTGGATCTTTTCGCCGACGATGTCGCCGAGGGTGTCCACGCCACGGCGGATCTGTTCGATCAGCTGCGCGTCGCTCCAGCGCCCGGCATTGGCCTGCCAGCCATGGTGGTCCCAGGCGTGCAGGCCGATTTCGTGGCCGGCGTCGCGGGCGCGGCGCATCAGGTGCCCGAGTTCGCGGCCGATCGGCTTGCCCGGCCAGGCGGTGCCGGCCAGCAGGATGTCCCAGCCGTACAGGCCGGCGGCGTTGGAGCGCAGCATCTTCCACAGGAACTGCGGGCGGATCAGGCGCCACAGGTGCCGGCCCATGTTGTCCGGGCCGACACTGAAGAAGAACGTCGCCTTGACCTGCGCCTCGTCGAGGATGTCCAGCAGGCGCGGCACGCCTTCACGGGTGCCGCGGAAGGTATCGACATCAATACGCAAGCCTGCCTGCATCAGCGCGCTTCTTCTTTAGGGCGCTGGGCGACTTCGAGCATCGCCTCGCGCAGGAAGAAGTCCAGGGTGTTGCCGATGGTCTCGCGCATCTCCACGGTCGGCGTCCAGTCCAGCAGGCGCTTGGCGTTGGCGATGCTCGGCTTGCGGTGCGACACGTCCTGGTAGCCGCCGCCGTAGAACGCCTTGCTTTCCACGTCGCGGAAACCGGCGAACGGCGGGAAGTTGTGGCGCAGCGGGTGGGCTTCGAACTGACGCAGCAGCTCTTCGCCCAACTGGCGGATGCTGGCTTCGTTTTCCGGGTTGCCGATGTTGATGATCTGGCCGTTGCAGACGTCGTTGTCGTTGTCGATGATCCGCGCCAGGGCTTCGACGCCGTCGGCGATGTCGGTGAAGCAGCGTTTCTGCTCGCCGCCGTCGAACAGGCGGATCGGCGTGCCTTCCACCAGGTTGAGGATCAGCTGGGTGATGGCGCGGGAGCTGCCGATGCGGGCCGAGTCCAGGCGGTCCAGGCGCGGGCCCATCCAGTTGAACGGACGGAACAGGGTGAAGTTCAGGCCTTTCTGGCCGTAGGCCCAGATCACGCGGTCAAGCAGTTGCTTGGACACCGAGTAGATCCAGCGCTGCTTGTTGATCGGGCCGACCACCAGGTTGGAGCTGTCTTCGTCGAAGTTCGGGTCCTGGCACATGCCGTAGACTTCCGAGGTCGACGGGAAGATCACGCGCTTGTTGTACTTGACGCAGTAGCGCACCAGCCGCAGGTTTTCCTCGAAGTCGAGCTCGAACACGCGCAGCGGGTTGCGGGTGTATTCGATCGGCGTGGCGATGGCCACCAGCGGCAGCACCACGTCGCACTTCTTGATGTGGTACTCGATCCATTCCGAGTGGATGCTGATGTCGCCCTCGACGAAGTGGAAACGCGGGTGGTCGCGCAGGCGGTCGATGGCGTCGGAGCCGATGTCCAGGCCATAGACTTCGTAGCGGTCGTCACGCAGCAGGCGCTCGGACAGGTGGTTGCCGATGAAGCCGTTGACGCCCAGGATCAGCACGCGGGTGCGGCGCGGGCCACGGCCGGACTCGGCGCCGCGCAGCAGCGAACCGTCCACCAGACCCAGCTCGGCGGCCAGTTGCGGGCCGCGCAGGTACAGGCCGTTGTCGTTGCGCTGGCCGGATTTGATCACCAGCGAATCCTGGCCGCAGGCGATGCGCAGCGGATCGGTGCTGATCACACGGCCCGGCGCCTGGCCTTCGTTGCCCTGGACGACGTCGGCGCTCCAGACGATCAGCTTGTGCTCGCCCACGGCGCAGAACGCGCCCGGATAAGGCTGGGTGACGGCGCGCACGAGGTTGAACAGTTCTTCGGCCGGCTTGCTCCACAGCAGCTTGCCGTCCGCCGGGGTGCGGCGGCCGAACACGGTGGCCTTGGACTCGTCCTGCGGGGTTTCGGTGGTTTTGCCTTGCAGCAGGGCCGGCAGGGTATCGCGCAGCAGGTCGCCGGCGGCGGTGCGCAGCTTGGCGTGCAGGCTCAGGCCGGTGTCGCTGCGCTCGATGGCCACCCGTTGCTGGGCGACGATGGCGCCGGCGTCGGCGCGCTTGACCATGCGGTGCAGGGTGACGCCGGTCTCGGTCTCGCCGTTGACCAGCACCCAGTTGGCGGGCGCACGGCCGCGGTAGCGCGGCAGCAGCGAGCCGTGCAGGTTGAACGCGCCCTTGGAAGCGGTGGCCAGCAGGGCCTCGCTCAGCAGGTTGCGGTAGTAGAACGAGAAAATGTATTCGGGATTGAGCTTGGCGATGCGCTCGACCCACAGCGGATGGTTGGCGTCTTCCGGCGCGTGCACCGGGATGCCTTTGTCGGCGCACAGTTGCGCGACCGATGCGTAGAACGCGTTTTCCTTCGGATCGTCGGCGTGGGTGAACACCGCCGCAATGTCAAAACCGCTGTCGAGCAGGGCTTGAATGCCGGCGCAGCCGATATCGTGATAGGCGAAGACAACAGTTTTTGCGCTCATGAGAGAACCTGATCGGAAGTGGAGTTTTGATTTTGGGCAGAGGAGAGACCGTCGACGGTCACGGCAGGGGCCGGCGCGGCCGGATGGCTGCGCAGCACCTTCTCGATGAAGAAGCGCGGACGGGCGCGCACGTCGCTGTACATGCGGCCCAGGTATTCACCCAGAAGCCCCATGCCGATGAACTGGCCGCCGGTGAACACGAACAAGACCGCGAACAGCACGAACAGGCCGTCGCCGCCCCAGCCGGCGCCGAGCGCCAAGCGCAGCACGATCAGCGCGAAGGCGAACAGCAGGCCCAGGCCCGCCATCGTGAAGCCGACGATGCTGAGCAGGCGCAACGGTGTGGTGGTCATGCAGGTGATCAAGTCGAACATCAGGTTGATCAGGCGCATCGGGCTGTACTTCGAGTCGCCGTGCTCACGTTCGGCGTGGGCCACGACGATCTCGGTGGTGTGGCGGGCGAAGCTGTTGGCCAGGATCGGAATGAACGTGCTGCGCTCGCGGCAGGCCAGCATCGCGTCGATGACCGTGCGGCGGTAGGCGCGCAGCATGCAGCCGTAGTCGCTCATCGCCACGCCGGTGGAGCGCTGCACGGCGAGGTTGATCAGCTTCGACGGCCAGCGGCGCAGGGCCGAGTCCTGGCGGTTGTTGCGCACGGTGCCGACCACGTCGTAGCCGCGCTCGGCTTCGGCCACCAGCCGCGGGATCTCTTCCGGCGGGTTCTGCAGGTCGGCGTCGAGGGTGATCACCACGTCGCCCTTGCACTGTTCGAAACCGGCCATGATCGCCGCGTGCTGGCCGTAGTTGCGGTTGAGGATCACCGCCACGAACGGGCTGTCCGGGGCCTGGGCCGCGTCTTCGAGCAATTGCGCGGAGCGGTCGCGGCTGCCGTCGTCCACCAGCACGATTTCGTACTCGTGCTTGAGTTGCGCGCAAGCGGCGGCCGTGCGGCGCAGCAGCTCCGGCAGGCTTTCCTCTTCGTTGTAGACCGGGATGACGATCGACACACAATGGATTGGGTAAGGTCTCACGGGCGTTTTTCCAGTACGTGTTCAATGGCCCCGACGACGCGGTCAAGATCCTGGCCGGTCATGTCGGGGAACAACGGAATCGAGCACAGCCGCGCCGAGTTCCATTCGGTGTGGGGCAGATACAGATCGGGGTCACGCTGGCGATACCAGGTGTGCAGGTGGGTGGCGATGAAGTGGATGCCGGTGCCGATGCCCAGGTCCTGCAGGCCTTTCATGAAGGCCTCGCGGTCCAGGCCGCAGCGTTCGCTGTCGATGCGCAGGATGAACAGGTGCCAGGCGTGCTGTTGCGCGTAGGTCGGCACCGTCAACGGCTGCACCGGCAGGCCTTCGAGGCGTTGCAGGTACTGGGTGGCGAGTTCGGTGCGGCGGGCGTTGATCGCGTCCAGCCGCTTCAGCTGCACCAGGGCGATGGCGGCGTTGATGTCGGCCAGGTTGTACTTGAAGCCCGGTTCCATCACCTGGGCCTGAGGCTTGCGGCCATGGGTGAGGCGGTCGTAGGCGTCGACGCCCAGGCCGTGGAACTTGAGCATGCGCACGCGGTTGGCCAGGGCTTCGTCGTCGGTGACGAACATCGCGCCTTCGGCGCAGGTCATGTTCTTGATCGCGTGGAACGAGAAGATCGCGGTGCCGGTGGAACCGACATGGCGGCCCTTGTAGCGGGTGCCGGCGGCGTGGGCGGCGTCTTCGATCACCGCGATGCCGTGCTTGTCGGCCAGGGCGTAGAGCGGATCCAGGTCGAACGCGGCGCCGGCGTAGTGCACCGGGATGATGGCCTTGGTGCGCGGGGTGATGGCGGCTTCGATGCGGGCGGCGTCGGTCATCAGGGTGTCGCGGTCGACATCGACGAACACCGGCTTGGCGCCGAGCAGCGAAATCATGTTGGCGGTGGAGACCCAGGTCTGCGAGGGCGTGATGACCTCATCGCCGGGCCCGATGCCCAGGGCCAGCAGGGTGATGTGCATGCCGCCGGTGGCCGACGACAGCGCCACCGCATGGCGGCAGCCGACGTATTGCGCGAATTGCTCTTCGAGTGCCTGGTTCTTCGGGCCGGTGGTGATCCAGCCTGAACGCAGGACCTGTTCGACGGCTGCTATTTCCTCGTCGCCGATACTCGGGCGGGAGAAGGGGAGAAACGCCTGACTCATGAGCACCTCGCTGCGAAAAAAAATGACTGATCTGTTTCCTGTTGGATCCAATCCCAGCGTAGACGCAAAAAAAGTCTTCGCATCAAGGAGTTGCCAAAACAACATGACGTCGGGGTTTGGTTGACTTTTCAGGCGTTGCCCGGCAGGTTGGGCGGTGCCGGCTGAGGATCAATCGAACTTAAGGTTATGCTCGATTTTGTGAAAGGAATATGAAAAACCGGTCGGCGAATCGTTTATCTCAAAGTCATACAGCCAGTGTTCAGACTTCTACCGTTTATCGCGTTTTTTTGCGGAAAAGTCCTACAGAAAAACGCTCTTTAGATCAGTCTCATTACAGTTGTTAGTTGCAGTACTGAACCGTTTTTATTCAAGGCCTTTCGTTTGATCGACTTACCCGCTGCACCTTCAAAAGATTCCGCAACCAGCCCGATGTCCCTGTATCTGGCGCGTCTGGCGCCCTCCAGCCAACTCACCATGCGCTATGTGCTGCAAGACGCCGCCGACCGTCTCGGTTTTGAAGACGTGAATGTCGAGGACATTCCCTGGCATGCGCTGCAACCGGAAGATGTTGTTGCGCTGGTCGCCGCATTGCGTGCCGACAACTACGCGCCGAACACTTCTTCGCTGTATGTGAATGCCGTTCGCGGTGTCATGAATGAAGCCTGGCGCATGAGTCTGATCAGTCACGAACATCTGTTGAAGATGCGTTCGGTCAAAGGCATCGCCGGCACACGGCTGTCCCAGGGGCGCAATCTGAAACGCACCCTGATCCATGAACTGATGGAAGTCTGCGCCGCCGACCCGCGTCCGCAGGGGCTGCGCGACGCGGCGATCATCGCGTTGCTGTACGGCACCGGCATGCGCAAGTCGGAGTCGGTGGACCTGGACCTGCATCAGGTCGACTTCAGTGAACGCAGCCTGTGCGTCACCGGCAAGGGCAACAAGCAACTGATCAAGTACGCGCCGGCCTGGGCGTTCGCCAAGCTCGACGCCTGGCTCGAACTGCGCCGTTCGCAGCTCAAGGAAGGCGAGCGCGACGACGCGTTCTTGTTCAACCGCATCCGGCGCGGCAGCCACATCACCCGCGAGCGCATCACCAAGCACGCGATCTACTACATCGCCCGCCAGCGCGGCACACAGGTCGGGGTGAAGATCATGCCCCACGACTTCCGCCGCTCGTTCATCACCCGGGTGATCGAGGAGCACGACCTGTCGATCGCGCAGAAGCTGGCCCACCACAGCAACATCCAGACCACCGCCAACTACGATATGCGCGACGACAATGAGCGGCGGCGGGCGGTGGACCGCTTCGACCTCTGATCACGCTCGACCTCCGGTCACTCTGCGTCGAAGACGTGGGCCGCCCCCAGCACCGACAGCTGCACGGCGCTGCCGGCCGGCGGCGCGTGCATGCCGGAGCTGCGCACCAGCAATGAGCGCCCGGTGTCCGTGGCCGCCGGCGGGCGCAGTTCCACGGTCAGGGTGCAGGTGTTGCCGCCGAAGTCCCGCTCGGTGACCACGGCGTTGCAGCCCTGCGCATCGGCCGCATCGGAAAGCTGCAACTGTTCGGGGCGCAGCATGATCTGCGCATCGCCGCAGAAGCCGTTGCTGTTGACCGGCACCCGGCCCAGGTCGCAATCGGCCCAGCCGGCCTCGATCCGCGCGGGCATCACCACCGCTTCGCCGAGAAAACGCGCGGTCTGCTCGTCGCCCGGGTAGCGGTACAGGTCCATCGGGTGGCCGGACTGCACCAGCCGTCCGCCGCGCATGACCGCCAGCTGATCGGCGAACGACAGCGCCTCGCTCTGATCGTGGGTGACCAGGATGGTGGTCACGCCGGCCGCCTCCAGCAGGCGCGCGACCATCTTGCGCATGGCGCCGCGCAGGCCGGTGTCGAGGGCGGAGAACGGCTCATCGAGCAGCATCAGCCGCGGTTGCTGGGCCAGCGCCCGGGCCAGCGACACCCGCTGCTGCTGGCCGCCGGACAGCTCATGCGGCCAGCGCGTGGCCATGTCGGCGTCCAGCGCCACGCTGTCCATCAGTTCGGCGATCCGTTCGCTGCGGGCGGCGCCGGTGTCCGCCAGGCCGAAGCCGATGTTGGCAGCCACCGTCATGTGCGGGAACAGCGCGCCGTCCTGCGGCACATAACCGATCTGGCGCTGGTAGGCCGGCACGGCATGGGTGCTGTCCACCAGCGTCTGGCCGTTGAGCGTGAGGCTGCCGGCGTCGGGGAATTCGAAGCCGGCGATCATGCGCAGCAGGGTGGTCTTGCCGGAGCCGGACGGGCCGACGATCACCGTGCGGCTGCCGGTGGGCACCGACAGGCTGACGTCGTCCAGCGCCGTCTGTGCGCCGAAGGTTTTGCGAAGGGACTTGAGTTCGAGGGCGTTCATCGGCCGGCACTGCGCCTGGATTGGTGATAGAGGATGGCCGTCAGCGGCAGCGACAGGATCACCATCAGCAGGGCGTAGGGCGCTGCGGCGGCGTAGTCGATTTCGCTGGTCATGGCCCAGAAACCGGTGGCCAGGGTGCGCGTGCCGTTGGGCGCGAGCAGCAAGGTGGCGGTGAGTTCGTTGGTGATCGCCAGGAACACCAGCGCCGCGCCCGCCGCCGCACCGGGTGCGGCCAGGCGCAGGGTGATCAGCCACAAGGCGCGCAGCGGCGAACGGCCCAGGCTCTGGGCGATGTTCTCCAGCTCCACCGGCGCCTGGGCGAAACCGGCGCGCAGGCTGACCAGCGCCCGGGGCAGGAACATCAGCAGGTACGCCAGCAGCACGGTGAGGGTGGTCTGGTAGATCGGCCGGGCGAAATGGATCGTCACGGTGACCAGGGCCAGGGCCACGACGATCCCCGGCAATGCGCTGGTGATGTAGTTGCAGCCTTCGAGCAGCCGCTGCAGCTTGCCGGGGGCACGGATCGACAGCCAGGCGATGGGGATCGCCGCGAGGCTGGTCAGCAGCGCGCCGGTCACGCCGAAGGACAGGGTCTGGAGCAGGGCCGGCAGCAGCTCGTCGCCTTGCCAGACCTCGGCGCCGCCGGCGATCAGCCACCGCCCCAGCGTGAGCAGCGGCACGCCCAAGGCCAGCAGGCAGGTCACCGTTTGCAGGATCAGGCCGAAGGCAGCCGTGGCCGGGCGCAACCGCACGGTGCGCTGCTCCCGGGCACTGCCGGAACCGACCCGCGCATAGCGGGCCTGGCCCCGGGCGGCGGACTCGACGGTGAGCATCGCCAGGCAGCACAGCGCCAGCACTCCGGCCAGCATGTTGGCGGCCGGGCCGTTGAAGGTGGACTTGAACTGGTCGAAGATCGCCGTGGTGAACGTGTCGAAGCGGATCATCGCGTACAGGCCGTATTCGGCCAGCAGGTGCAGGCCCACCAGCAACGCGCCGCCGCAGATGGCCAGGCGCAGTTGCGGCAGCACCACCCGGAAGAACACCGCCCGGGGCTTCAGGCCGAGGGACTCGGCCACGTCTTCGATGGCCGGATCCAGGCGCCGCAGCGTCGCCGCGATCGGCAGGTAGAGGAACGGGAAATAGGCGATCACGGACACCAGCACCCCGGCCGGCAACCCGTGGATCGACGGCACCAGGCTGACCCAGGCGTAGCTGTGCACGAAGGCCGGCACCGCCAGCGGCGCGACCGCCAGCAGCGACCAGATCCGCCGGCCCGGCAGGTTCGTGCGTTCGGTGAGCCAGGCCAGCGCCGTGCCGAGCACGATGCAGATGGGCAAGGTGATCAGCACCAGCAGCACGGTGTTGATCAGCAGTTCGGCCACGCGGGGTCGGAACACCAGCGCTTCGATGGTCGCCCAACCGGTGTACCACGACACGCCGATCACGAACGCGATCGGCAGCAGCGACATCAGCGACACCGCCACCGCCAGCACGACCACCCACGAACCGCCGCGCCCGTTGAGGGCGCGGCTGCGGCGTGACAGGTTGGCGGGCGGCGCCGCAGCGACCCCCGCCGGTAGAGGTTCGGGCATCAATTACAACAGTCCGGCCTGGGTCATCAGTTCGACGGCTTTCTTGCTGTCGAGCTTCGACGCATCGACTTTCGGCGCGTCCAGATCCTTCAACGGCACCAGTTTGGGGTTGGAACCGGCGTCCTTGCCCACGGCGTACTCAAACGACTTGCCGGTGCGCAGCACCTCCTGGCCCTGTTTGCCGGTGATGTACTTGAGGAACGCCTGCGCTTCTTCCTGGTGCTTGCTGGACGCCAGCACGCCACCGCCGGAAATGCTCACGAAGGCGCCCGGATCCTGGTGCCGGAAGTAGTGCAGGGCGGTGTTCTTGCTGTTTTCGCCGGTCTTGGACTGATCGACGAAGCTGTAATAGTGGTAGATGACGCCGCTGTCGATCTGCCCGGCGTTCACCGCCTTGAGCACCGCGCTGTTGCCGCGGTAGGCGGTGGCGTTGGTTTTCATGGCCTTGAGCCAATCCAGCGTGGCGGCTTCGCCTTTCTGCTGCAGGACGGCGGCGACGATGGCCTGGAAATCCGCGCCGGCCGGGGAGGCGGCCCAGCGGCCTTTCCAGGCCGGGTCGGCCAGATCCATCAAGGATTTGGGCAGGTCCTTTTCCGCCAGTTTGGCTGGGTTGTAGACGAACACGGTCGAGCGGGCCGCGATGCCGACCCACTGGCCATGGGCCGGGCGGTAAGCGGCGTCCACTTGCTCCAGCGTGGCCGGGGCCACCGGCGCGAACAGCTTGGCGTTGTCCACCAGCACCATGGCCGGGGAGTTCTCGGTGAGGAACACGTCCGCCGGCGAGGCCTTGCCTTCCTGCACCAATTGGTTGCCCATCTCGGTGTCGTCGCCGTTGCGTATCGTCACCGGGATGCCGGTCTCTTCGGTGAAACCGGCGACCCAGGCCTTGGTCAGGGTCTCGTGCTGGGCGTTGTAGACCACGATGCCGACCGAGTCGGCGGCAACGGCATGGCCGGCACCCAACAGTGCGGCAGTGAGCGCAGCGAGTTTCAGGAAGGACGGGACGCGTGGACTCATGGCGGGACAGCTCCTGTGGTTGGACGTGATCGGCAACCCGTCGCGCGTACAGCAATGCGAATGAGTTGCAAATGTCGGGTGGCTGGCAATGTAGAGAGGCAAATGAGAAAAAAACGTCAAACAAACCGTTAATACATGTCATTGCCATTCAGGTTAGCAGTCACTCGGCCATTGCAGGGTTGCCGTGCGTCACACAGAAGCGCTGTCGGTCAGGTGCGGGGGATGTAGGCCACGCTCTGGTCCTGGCGAACGTGGAACACCTGTTCGCCGCGGGTGGGTGTGGTGGTCACGATCTGGTGGTCAGCGCCCAGGTAGTCCAACGGCAACGGGTCGCCGCTGCGGTACTGCGCCACGATGATCGTGCGCTGCGGATCCCAGTGGCGGCCGCTGGTGCGTTCCAGCCAGGCCATCAGCGCGGCGGTGTCACCGGCGCGGGGGAAATCCTGGGTCTCCTGCACGTAGTAGAAGGGGGCGCCGCCGGTCTGCAGGTACATCGGCACTTTGTTGTCCACTTCGACCATCACCATTTCCCACTGCTTGAGCGGCGCTTGCAGGTTGGCCTGCTGGCGCACGGTTTCGCCGAAGCGGATCACGCCGCCGCCACTGTTGGTCCATGGGTAAAGGACGCCCAGCACGCCGAGCGTCAGCACCGTGGCGGCGGCGAACCCGGCCTTGAGCCGATTGCTGCCGAACCGCCCTTGGGCTTCGCGTGCCGCCATGCGCCGGGTGATCCACCAGGCGCCGAGCAACTGCGCGAACGGCACCAGCGGCAGCACGTAGTAACTGCGCCGGCTGCCACTGGCGGTGAAGAACAGCAGCAACAGGCCCAGGCCCTGGATCAGCCGGCGGGTGTCCGGCTCGATGTGCCGCCAATGACGCGCCGCCACCCACAGCGCAATGATCCAGCACGGCGCCCACGGCAGGGTGTAGACCGGCAGGTAGACGAGATAGGTCCAGATCGGCCCGATGTTGTCGAACGGCTGGAAGAAGCGCACCACGTTTTCCCGCAGCACCAGGCCCAGTCCGCTTTCGCCGTAGTTCGGTGCGCCGTACAGGTGCGAGAGCAGGAACGGCGTCATGTAGAACGCCCCGGCCACCAGCAGCGCCGCGCCCAGGCGCAGGTTGAGGTGGCGCTTCCAGTGGCCGTCCTCCAGCAGGTGCGGCAGCAGCACCAGCCCCGGCAGGATGAAACCGATCAGGCCCTTGAACAGCGAGGTCAGGGCCAGCAGCAGGCAGAACACCGCATAGCGCGAGAAGCGGGTGTCGTCCGGTCCGCGCCAGTACCACCAGACCGCCGCCAGCACACCGCACACGGTGAGGATGTCGGCGGTGGCGACCCGGGCCCAGAACACGAAATAGAAGGTGGTCGCCAGCATCCACCCGGCGATCAGCCCGGTGCCCTTGCGGAACAGGCGTTCGCCCAGCAGGTAGACCAGCCACACGCTGAGCCACGCCGCCAGCACCGAAGACAGGCGCAGCGACCAGTGGCCCAGGCCACCGGTCAGCCAGGTGCTGGCGGTGATCAGCCAGTAGGAGAGCAGCGGCTTGTCGTAGTAGGCACCGCCCTTGAGGTACGGGTCGAAGTAGTCGCCGCTCTGCAGCATCTGCAACGCGATGTTGGCCCAGCGGGTTTCGGCGCCCCAGAGTTCGCGACCGCCCAGGCCCAGCATCAGCATCAGGGCGCTGGCGCCCAGCAGAAGCCACAGGGCGCGACGGTCGTCGCGCCGCTCATTGCGTGCGGTCATGGCTGGCTCTGGGGAAAGATGAAGATGTGCAGGTTGCCGCGCCGGAAATGCTGGCCGTCCACCGGCAGGAGTTCGATTTCCTGCTCCTCCAGGGTGTTGTTGACGCGCATCACCACGCCCACCGAGCCTTTCTTGCGGGCTTCGTTCATCCACTGGCCGACGCCTTCCAGGCTGACCTTGCGGCTGGCCATGGCCGGGTCGTCGAGGCCGTACTTCAGCTCGCCGACGGTGTTGAACAGATCCACCTGCGGGCGGTTCAAGCGCCACGACAAGGCGGAGGCCGCGCCCAGGTCGTTGCTCAACAGCGAAGCGGTGGCGCCCAGCGCCTGCTGGTGCTCGGCGACGAATTGGTCGGGCATCTTGCTGTCGACGATTTTCGCCGGCATCGCCGCCGGCAGCAGGGCCACCAGCAGGCCGATGCCCAGCGCCGGCATCGCCCACAGCGTCAACGGCCGCAGCGTTTGCAGGGCGTTGGCGATGATCCAGCCGATCAGCACGATGTAGGCCAGCGACAGGCTGAACATCTCGGTGTTTTCGTAGAGTTCGCGCTTGCTCTGCAGGTAGAGCAGGGCCACCAGTGCGACGCTGGCCACCACGGTGTTGATGATGCCGTTCAGGCGCAGGACGCGGCTGCTGCGGTTGTCCAGCCAGGTCACCACGGTGTGCCCCATCAGCAGGGCCAGCGGCAGCAGGCACGGCATGATGTAGGTCGGCAGCTTGCCACTGCTGAGGCTGAAGAAGGCCAGCGGCAGCAGGAACCACAGGGCGAGGAACGCGGTTTTCGGCTCGCGCCGTTCCCGCCAGGTGCGCATGAGCGTCGACGGCAGCAGCACCGCCCAGGGCAGGGTCGAGGCGAACAGCAGCGGCAGGTAGAACCACCAGGGGCGGGCATGCTGCGCCGCGTCGCCGGCGGCGAAACGGCGGATGTGCTCGTGCCAGAAGAAGAAACGCCAGAAGTCCGGTTCCCGGTAATGGACGGCGATCACCCACGGCAGGCTGACCAGCGCCGCCACCAGCACGGCCAGCGGGCCGTAGCGCAGCAGTTCGCCGAAGCGGCGCTGCCAGACCATGTAAGGCAGCACGATCAGCACCGGCAGCATCAGGGCCAGGAAGCCCTTGGTCAGGAAGCCCATGCCGCAGGCCAGCCCCAGCAGTGTCCAGCCGCCCAATCGGCCCCTTGGCGTCTGGCTGTCGAGGGCGAACCACACCGCCACCAGGCTCAGGTTGACCCACAGGGTGAACTGCGGGTCGAGGTTGGCGTACCCGGCCTGGCCGGCGATCAGGCCGAAGCTCATGTAGAGCAGGGCGCAGGCGGCGCTGATGCGCGGCGAGTCCCACAGGCGGCGGGCCAGCAGGTAGGCCAGCCAGACGCTGACCCCGGTGCTCAGGGCCGAGGCGATGCGCACGCCGAACAGGTTCTCGCCGAAGATCGCCTGGCCGATCGCGATCAGCCAGTACCCGCCGGCGGGCTTCTCGAAGTAGCGGATGCCCATGAAGTGCGGGGCGACCCAGTTGCCGCTCTGCAGCATTTCCTGGCTGATCTGGCCGTAGCGGGTCTCATCCGGGATCCACAGGCCGTGGTTCATCAGCGGCAGCAGGTAGAACACGGCGAACGCCAGGACCAGGCCGAGGATGGCCCAGCGCTCGAAGGCGGCGTCGGGGCGGTTCAGGGGGATAGGGCGGGCAGCGTGGCGCAGCGGATTGTTTTGGGACGTCATGACAAAGCCTTGGTGGGGCGGAGTGCAGGGTTCAACGGCCCCGCCGACATGTTCCTGCGTCGGTGGGCCATCGGGTTGAATGAATGCAGGCGTGTGATCGGGCTACGGATGTTTCCTGTATTCAGAGTGCGTCCCAACCTCCAGGCAGGCGCGCTCGCGATTAAGACAAGCCTAAACGGGACGGAAGTCCAGTTGGGCGGACTGGAATACACCTTTCTTTACAAATTAATGAAAAGACAGGCATTCGAACTGACCAATAACGTCACTGTTTCTGTGGCGGCATTACTTTCGGGCAAGTTGTGTCCAAGTGTCGGCGTTGACAATGCCCAGTACTTCAAGTTGCCCCTTGCCGTCGATGCGCGCGAACAGGGTACTGCCGTATTCGGCGGCGGCCGCGTGGGGGAACCCGGTCTGTTTCTCGAAATCGCTGATGCAGCCGCTGTGGGTCACCAGCACCAGGTTATGTTGCGCAACCTTGCGCGCCACCACGTCATTGCGCAGCGTGGGGCCGCAGGTGGCCAGCCACTCCTGGGTGGCGGCGTCGTGGCCGAACATGAAGTGCGCGGTCTGCGCGGTCCGCGTCATCGGGCTGCTCAGCACTTGGGTCTGGTCCATGCCCAGGTGCGTGAAGCCTTGCCCCACGGCGGCCGCCGCCGCGCTACCCACCTGCGTGATGCCGTCGGCCGGGCCCAGGCAAAGGTTTTCCGAACGGTCGCAGCGTTCGGTATGGCGCACCAGCGCAACCACCTCGCCAGCCTTCCAGGCCGTGATCAATCGGCTGGTTTCGGCAGGCCCGTTGCCCAGATAAGTGGGCGTGCGCGGCCACCAGACAAACCCGCTGACCAGCGCGGCCAGCGGCAGAATCCAGGCCAGCAGCACCAGCATGCGCATATGTTTAGAGCGCCCTTTATTATTGGCGGAAATAAATTGCACGGACTCTCCCAAGGCTTGGCCCCTTAGAACTTTCTGAATAGGTCAGGCACGGGGAGTGCCAACTATTTAATCAACTTTGATCACAGCGAACATGAACGGTGGCTGAACACTACGCAGCTGCTCGTCGGGGCGTGGTGAAGAACATGTGAAAAAAATGCCAGAGCCGTAAGCCCGCAACTAATCCAGTAATTGATAAATAAACTCAAATCCGAATTTTGTTTGAGTTAGAGGCTTACAAATATTGACGGCTGCACTGAAGTTGTATTTTTTCAACTTCATCAGGGGCGACGGTGTGTCGTCCCCCTACCGTGCAGTCCGGAAAGCGCCTGCTCAAGCCCTGGAGTCAGCGAACCGAATGGATCTCAAGCAAAGCCTGAGCAAGCGCATCGTGATCGTGTTTGCCCTGATGAGCGCCGTCGTGGCGGGCGTGTTTGCCGTGGGCATCGTGGCCACCGTCCATGTGGTGGAGCACAAGCTGACGAGCACCGCCCTGAGCGGCGGATTACGCCGACTGCTGTCGATGGATGACATCAGCCGGTGGAACCATCGCCCGGAAAAAGATGAACTTTTCTACTTCGAGGGAGGCCCGGGGCCGTTGGCGCTCACCCCGGCGCTGGCGGCATTGCCGCCGGGCTTTCAGGAGGTGACGTTCGGCGACGATGCGTTCTTCGCCATGGTGGAGCTGGTCGGCGGGCGCAAGTACGTGCTGCTGCGCGACCAGGAAAGCCTGGAGAAACGCGAGCACCTGCTGTTTGTCGTGGTGACCGTCGGCTTTCTGCTGAGCGTTCTGCTGGCACTGGTGCTGGGGCGCCTGCTGGCGCGCAGGGTGATGGCGCCGGTGATCCGCCTGGCGCGTCAGGTGCGCCACCGCGATCAGTTGCTGGAACTGGCGCCGCCGCTGCACCCGGACTACGCGGCCGATGAGGTGGGCGAGCTGGCGCTGTCGTTCGATCAGACGCTGGGGCGCCTGCGCGAGACCCTGAGCCGGGAAAAGCTGTTCACCGCCGACGTCAGCCACGAACTGCGCACGCCGCTGATGGTGCTGTCCGGCTCCTGCGAGCTGTTGCTGGCCAATCCGTCGCTGGACACCCGGTCCGCCGCACAGGTGAACCGCATCGCCAGGGCCAGCCATGAGATGCGCCAACTGGTGGACACGTTCCTGATGCTGGCCCGCGCCCAGGACGACACCGGCAACGACATCTGTGCCACGCTCAGGCAGGTGGCGGACGCCCAGGCGGAGATCTGGGGCCGGTTGATCCGAGAGAAGGGCCTGGAGTTTTTCTACGACCCGAACCCGACCCATTCGGAGCGCTATAACCTGACTTTTCTGCAGTCGGTGATGGGCAATCTGCTGCGCAATGCCTGGCACTACACGGATAAGGGTTACGTGCGTCTAACGCTGACGGAAAGCGGCTTCGTGGTGGAGGACAGCGGCATCGGCATCCCCGAGGAGCAGCGCCCGGCGATGTTCCAGCCGTTCGTGCGCGGCGACGAGCGCCGTGGCGAAGGCCTGGGCCTGGGGCTGTCGCTGGTGCAGCGCATCTGCACCCGGCAGCGCTGGGACGTGCAGCTCACCACCCGCGAGCCCAACGGATGCCGCTTCACGGTGGCGCTGACCGCGCCGGTTCAGGACGCCGTCGGGCAGCCGCGCATGCCGCCCGCTGCCTGAATGATCAGCGCGGCCAGGCGTTTGACGTTGTTCTGCTGGGCGCTCACCAGTTCATCGACCGAAGGCCCGGAGCGGGTCTGCAAGGTCGAGCGGCAGGCGAGCCGGTCTCCGTCGCCGCCACCTGCGGCCCGCAGCTTCCATTTGACGTCGATCAGCGCGTATTGGCCGGGCACCGAATCGAAGCGCTGGACCTCGATCAGCACCGACGCCTTGCGCGGGCTGCCGGCATTGCCCAACTGATCCGCCAGGGTGCTGCGCAACTCATCGGCCAGGCTCGCGCCCCACCATTCGGTCTCCAGGATCGCCAGGCCGCTGTTGCCTTGGCGGATGACGATCTGCGGCCGGTCGACCTGCGGCGGCACGCTGACGCCTTCCAGGGTGATGTCCGGGCCGGACCGGCCGGCGACCGGTTGCGCCGGGGTCAGGGTATGAAAGCTGATCGGGTCGCTGCGGCAGGCGCCGAGCAGCAGGCATGCGGCGAACACGGCGGTTTTCAGCGGTGAGGCCATGGGACGGCTCCTGTGCTCGTCAATTGCGCGGCGGCCCTTGCAGGTCCAGCGGCGCGGCATTGTCGGGACGTCCGCGGATCAGGGATTCGGGGTGTCGGCCCAGGTAATCCGAGAGTTCGCGCAGCGAGCGCGACATGCGTCCGAGTTCATCCAGCGTGCGGGTCAGTTGCTCGCGCTGCGGTGAGTCTTCGGCCAGGGTCGAACTGGCCGATTGCAGGGTCTTGCTGACGTCGGCGAGGGTGGTCTGCACGCCGGGCAGGGTCTTGGCGTTGAACTGGGTCAGGCCTTTGCGCAGCTCCACCAGATTGCTGTCGAGGTTGCCGGCGATCCGTTCCACCGGCAGCTTGTTGAGCTTGTCGATCACGGCCTCAAGCTTCTCCTGCAGCTGTTCGAGGCTGCCGGGGATGGTCGGGATCGCGACGGGGCGCAGGGTCGGGTCGAACGCGACCTTCTCGGCCTTCGGATAGAAGTCCAGGGCGATGTACAGCTGGCCGGTCAGCAGGTTGCCGCTGCGGGCCTGGGCGCGCAGGCCGTTCTCGACGAAGGTGCCGATCAGGCGCACGGCGGCGGCTTCGTCTTCAGGATTGTGCTTGAGCACCTTGAGCATCTTGATGTGGGCCTGACCCAGGCGCTGCGGGTAGATCACGATGCCGACGTTGACCGGGAAGCTGCGTTTCTTTTCGTCGAAGTCCAGGTTGACGCTCACCACCCGGCCCACTTCCATGCCGAGGAATTCCACCGGCGCATCGACCTTGAGCCCGCGCAGCGCCTGGTCGAACCGCAGGCTCAGGTACTGCGGCTTGCCGTTGGGCGGGGCGAGGGCGGTCTGCTGGTCGTCGAACAGGTCGAAGGTCTTGAGCTCTTCGGCCGCCACGTCGTTGGGGCTGTACTCCGGTGCCCGGAAGGCGACGCCGCCGACCAGCAGGGTGGACAGCGACTCGGTCTTGACCGCGAAACCGTTGGCGCCGACGTTCACATCGACGCCGCTGGCGTTCCAGAACCGGGTGTTTTCGGTGACGTAGGCATCGTTGGGCGCGTGGATGAACACCTCGACGGTCACGCCTTTGCCGTCGGCGTCCAGCGCGTAGGCGACGACCTGGCCGACCGGGATCTTGCGGTAATAGACCGGCGAGCCGATGTCCAGGGAACCCAGGTCCTGGGTGTGCAGGTTGAAACGCTTGCCCGGCTCGCCGTAGGTGATCGGCGGTGGGTTCTCAAGCCCGGTGAAACGCTTGGCGCGGCTGTCGGACTGACCGATGTCGGCGCCGATGTAGTCGCCGGAGAGCAGGGTGTCGATGCCCGACACGCCGCCGGCGCCGATGCGCGGGCGCACCACCCAGAACTGCGAGTCCTTGCGGGTGAAAGTCTCGGCCTGCTTGGACAGCTTGAGGGTGGCGTTGACGCTTTTCTGGTCGTTGCTCAGCTCGACGTCGGTCACGTGGCCGATCACCACGTTGCGGTATTTGACTTCGGTCTTGTTGGCGGTGAGGCCGCTGCCGGTCTTGAACGAGACGGTGATGGTCGGGCCTTCCTGCATCAGGTTGTGCACCACCAGCGAGATGCCCACCAGCACCGCGACGATCGGCACGATCCACACCAGCGACACGTTGAAGCGCCGGGTCTTGACCGGGGCGGAGCCGGGTACGGGCGGCGGGCTCGCGGCTGACGTCTCCATCCATGACCTCCGGGGGGTGTGTTTGGCAATGAGCGTCAGGAACGCAAAAGCACTTCATCAATATAGAAGTGCTTTGCGAGAGAGCAAATGGAAGGTGCCGTGGCCCTAGCCGAGGATTTCCCGCAGGCGATACCAGAACATGCCCAGCGCCAGCAGCGGCGAGCGCAGGGCCGGGCCGCCGGGGAAGGTCATGTGCGGCACGCCGCTGAACACGTCCATGCCCTGGCTGTGGCCGGCATGGATCGCTTCGCCGAGCAGTTTGGCGCACCAGTGGGTGACGTTCAGGCCATGGCCGGAATAGCCCTGGGCGTAGTACACGTTCGGGTGCTGCCTGAGCCGGCCGACCTGCGGGAAACGGTTGGCGGTGATGCCGATCTTGCCGCCCCACTGGTAATCGATGCGCACATCGGCCAGTTGCGGGAACACCTTGAGCATCTTCGGCCGCATGTACGCGGCGATGTCCGCCGGATCTCGCCCGGAATAGTGGCAGGCGCCGCCGAACAGCAGGCGGCGGTCCGCCGAGAGCCGGTAGTAGTCGAGGCCGACTTTCTGGTCGCACAGCGCCAGGTTCTGCGGGATCAGTTCGGCGGCGCGCTCCGGCGACAGGGGCTCGGTGGCGATGATGTAGCTGCCGGCGGGCAGGACCTTGCCGCTGAGCTTCTGTTCGAGCTCGTCCAGGTGCGCGTTGCAGCCCAGCACCAGGCGGCCGGCGCGCACGGTGCCGGTCGCGCAGCGCACCTGCACGGTGTCGCCGTGGACGATCTCCTGCACCTGGCTCTGCTCGAAAATCCGCACCCCCAGAGCAGCGGCCACCCGGGCTTCGCCCTGCACCAGGTCCAGCGGGTGCAGGTGCCCCGAGCCCATGTCGATCAGGCCGCCCTGGTAGACCCCGGCGTTCACCACCTGCCGGCGGATCTGTTCCGGCGCCACCAACCGCGTTTCATGGGCATAGCCTGACTTCGCCAGGCTGTCTTGCTCAGCCTTGAACGCCTCGAACTGCGCGGCGGTGTTGGCCAACTCGCAGAAGCCCCAGCGCAGGTCGCATTCGATGCCGTGCTCGGCGATGCGCCGGCGCACCAGCTCCACCGAGTCGACCCCGGCCTGTTGCAGGTAGCGCACGCCGTCGCTGCCGACGTGGCGGGCGAAGCCTTCGACGTCGTGGCCGATGCCGCGGATCAATTGCCCGCCGTTGCGCCCGCTGGCGCCCCAGCCGATCCGCCGGCCCTCCAGCAGCACCACCGAGAGGCCGCGCTGCGCCAGTTCGATGGCGGTGTTGACGCCGGTGAAGCCGCCGCCGATCACGCAGACGTCGACGCTGATGTCCGCGTCCAGCACCGGGTAGGGCGTGGCCGCGCGGGCGGAGGCAGCGTAGTAGGAGCGGGTGTGTTCCTGGGTGTACTGATTCATTTGTTCGACTTCACTTTGCTCCAGGACCGGGTCATCAGACGCATGATCGACTGGGGCGGGGTAGAGGAGATGTAGAGCTTGTCGAGCACCGCCTGGGACGGGTAGACCTCAGGGTTGTTGACCAGCTCAGCGTCCATGTACGGCTTGGCCGCAGGGTTGGGGTTGGCGTAGCCGACCGAGGCGCTGACCTTGGCGATCACCTGCGGGTCGAGCAGGTAATTGATGAAGGCGTGGGCCTCTTTCGGGTTGCTGGCGTCGGCGGGGATGGCCAGCAGGTCGAACCACAGGTTGGCGCCTTCCTTGGGGATCGCGTAGGCGATGTTCACGCCGTTCTTGGCCTCCTTGGCGCGGTTGGCGGCCTGGAACACGTCGCCGGAATAGCCGAAGGCCACGCAGATGTCGCCGTTGGCCAGGTCCGACACGTATTTGGAGGAGTGGAAGTAGGTGATGTAGGGGCGGATGCTCAGCAGCTTCTCTTCGGCCTTCTTGTAGTCCTCCGGGCTTTCGCTGCGCGGATCCAGGCCCATGTAGTTGAGGACGGCGGGGAAGACTTCGTCGGCCGAGTCCATCATCGACACGCCGCACTGGGTGAGTTTCTTCAGGTTCTCCGGTTCGAACAGCACGGCCCAGGAGTCGATGTGGTCGACGCCCAGCACCTGCTTGACCTTGTCGACGTTGTAGCCGATGCCGTTGGTGCCCCACAGATAGGGCACGGAGTGTTCGTTGCCGGCGTCGTTCTTTTCCAGCAGGGCCAGCAGTTTGGGGTCGAGGTTCTTCCAGTTCGGCAACTGCGAACGGTCGAGCTTGAGGAACGCGCCGGCCTTCACCTGGCGGGCCAGGAAGTGGTTGGAGGGCACCACCACGTCATAGCCGGTGCGGCCGGCGAGCAGTTTGCCTTCCAGGGTTTCGTTGGAGTCGAAGACGTCGTAGATCACCTTGATCCCGCTGCTGGCCTGGAAGTCGGCGAGGGTGGTCTCGCCGATGTAGTCGGTCCAGTTGTAGACGCTGACCTGGGGTTGGGCCTGGGCCACGGCGCTGCACAGCAGCGCGAGGGCGGCGGGGATCAAGGATTTCAACGGACGCATGGCGACACCTCTTGGCATTGTTGGAATTTTTGGGTTGCTGCGTTTCCTGTGGGAGCCAGCCTGCTGGCGATGGCGGCCTATCAGCCGACAACGATGTTGGCTGTGCCGGCCTCTCGCGAGCAGGCTCGCTCCCACAGGGGATTGCGGTGTTTCGGGCTGCTGCGTTTCCTGTGGGAGCCAGCCTGCTGGCGATGGCGGCCTGTCAGCCGACGG
>NZ_JBIVHR010000016.1:85308-86745 GCF_044749305.1 Pseudomonas sp. NPDC089534
ATGCGGTGTTTCGGTTTGCTGCGTTTCCTGTGGGAGCCAGCCTGCTGGCGATGGCGGTCTGTCAGCCGACGGCGATGTTGGCTGTGCTGGCCTTTCGCGAGCAGGCTCGCTCCCACAGGGGATCTGCGGTGTTTCGGGCTGCTGCGTTTCCTGTGGGAGCTAGCTTGCTAGCGATGACGGTCTGTCAGCCGGTGAAGATGTTGGCTTTGTCATCAGGCCAGCTCCCACAGGGTTCAGACGCTCAGCAGCAGGAATTCCCGCTCCCAGGAGCTGATCACCCGTTTGAAGTTCTCGTGCTCGGCCCGTTTGACCGCCACGTAGCCACGCACGAACTTGTCGCCCAGGTAGCCGGCGACGGTCTCGCACTCTTCCATCTGGGTGAGGGCCTCTTCGATGGTGATCGGCAGGCGCAGGTTGCGTCGCTCATAGGCCCGACCTTCCACGGCGGCGCTCGGCTCGACGCCTTCGACCATGCCGATGTAGCCGCACAGCAGGCTGGCGGCGATGGCCAGGTACGGGTTGGCGTCGGCGCCCGGCAGGCGGTTTTCCACGCGCATCGATTCCGGCCCCGAAGTCGGCACGCGCAGGCCGACGGTGCGGTTCTCTTCGCCCCATTCGACGTTGACCGGCGCCGAGGTGTCCGGCAGGAAGCGGCGGAACGAGTTCACGTTCGGCGCGAACATCGGCAGCACCTTGGGGATGTACTTCTGCAGGCCGCCGATGTGGTGGCGAAACAGCGTGCTCATGCCGCCGTCGGCGTCGGCGAAGATCGGTTGGCCGGTGGCGATGTCCACCACGCTCTGGTGCAGGTGCATGGCGCTGCCGGGTTCGTCGCCGATCGGCTTGGCCATGAAGGTGGCGGTGACGTTGTGCTTGAGCGCCGCCTCGCGCAGGGTGCGCTTGAACACGGTGATCTGGTCGGCCAGGTCCAGCGCGTCGCCGTGGCGGAAGTTGATTTCCATCTGCGCCGGACCGTCTTCGTGGATCAGCGTGTCCAGGTCCAGGCCTTGCAGCTCGCACCAGTCGTAGACGTCTTCGAACAGCGGGTCGAACTCGTTGGCCGCGTCGATGGAAAACGACTGGCGACCGCTCTCGGCACGGCCCGAGCGGCCCAACGGCGCCTTGAGCGGCAGGTCCGGGTCTTCGCAGCGCTGGGTCAGGTAGAACTCCATTTCCGGCGCCACGATCGGCTTCCAGCCCTTGTCGGTGTACAGCTGCAGGACCTTTTTCAGCACGTTGCGCGGCGACAGCTCGATCGGGTTGCCGAACTTGTCGAAGGTGTCGTGAATGACGATGGCGGTCGGCTCGATGGCCCACGGCACCACGTACACGGCGTCGCTCACCGGTTTGCAGACCATGTCGATGTCCGCCGGGTCGAGCAGGACGTAGTAGTTGTCGTCGTCGACGAAATCCCCGGTACCCGTTTGCAGCAGCACA
>NZ_JBIVHR010000017.1:0-5037 GCF_044749305.1 Pseudomonas sp. NPDC089534
GCCCTGCGGCGTCTTCACTGACGCCATCGCCAGCAGGCTGGCTCCCACAGGTATCGCGGCTGTACACAACATCGGCGGCCACCCCAAACACCTGTGGTACATGCTGGATCTGCGGCCACACCAAACCTGTGGGAGCTTGCCTGCAAGCGATGGGGCCAGCACAGCAAACAAACAGTGAATCCGGGTGCCACTCTATCCCTGCACACCACAAACCCCTGTGGGAGCTGCGGTGCGACGACTCGACTTGCCAGCGATGAGGCCGGCACAGCCACCCCATAACTGTCAGGCCGTACGCGCCTGCAGCAGCTGCGCCGCACACAACGCAATCCGCGAACAGGCATCGGCCAGGCGCCCCCGATCCACCACCAGCCCAATGCGGATATGTCCCGCCGCACTGGGCCCGAAGGCCTCCCCGGCGAGCACCGACACTGCGTAGCCTTCCAGCAGTCGCTCGGCGAACGCCTGGGCGCCGAGCCCGGTCTGGCGCACATCGACCATCACGAACATCCCGCCGTCGGGGCGCACCGGGTGCAGGCCCGGGCAACCGCGCAACCGGTCGCACACCAGATCCCGGCGCAGCCGGTACTCCTCGCGCATCTGCGCCACCTCCGGCAAGTCCTTTTCCAGCGCCACCTGCGCCGCCTTCTGCACGAAGTCCGGCAGGCCGAACAGCATGCTCAAGGACAGGTTCACCAGATGTTCGGCCAGGGTCTTGGGCCCGATCATCCAGCCGATGCGCCAGCCGGTCATGGCGTGGGACTTGGACAGGCTGTTGACCGTCGCCGTGCGCTCGGCCATGCCCGGCAGGCTCGCCGGGCTGACATGCTCGCCCTCGTAGAGCAGATCGCTGTACACCTCGTCGCTGATCAGCCACAGGTCATGGCGGATGCACAGCGCCGCCAGCTCCTGCCAGACCAGCAACGGCAGGCTGGCGCCCGAAGGGTTGTTGGGACTGTTGAGCAGCATGGCGCGGGTCTTGGCGGTGATCCGCGACGCGACGTCCGCCGGGTCGACGCGAAAGCCGTTCTCGGGCCGCACCGGCACCGGCACCACCGTGGCCCCGCAGGCGCCGAAGACGCCCTCGTAGGTGACGTACATCGGCTCGGCGACGATCACTTCGTCGCCCGGATCGAGCAGGCATTGCGCCACCGAATACACCGCGCATTGCGCGCCGGGCATGACGATCACGTGGTCGGCGTCCACCGCTTGACCGCTGCGCCGCTGGTGGCGCCGGGCGATCAGGCTGCGCAGGGCATGCTGGCCGCGCACCTCCGAGTAGTGCGTATCGCCGGCCAGCAGGCTGTCGATGGCGCCGTGGATGATCGGCAGCGGCGTATCGAAATCCGGATCGCCCACGGTCAGCAGCAGGACATCGACGCCTTCGGCGCGCAACTCCAGCGCTCGGTCGTGAATCCGCCAGGCCGCTGCTCCCTCCCCGGCGATCCGTTGGGTCAAGGCTGAATAGCGCATGTACGTCTCCTGGTTGCGCGGTCTCCAGCCTTCACCGTATCTCAAATCACGAAACGCGCCACCATGGCGTTCAAATCCACCGCCAGACGCGACAGTTCGTGGGTCGCGGCGCTGGTCTGGTTGGCCCCGGCGGCCGATTGGGTGGCCAGGTCGCGGATGTTGACCAGGTTGCGGTCCACTTCCCGCGAGACCTGCGCCTGCTCTTCCGACGCGCTGGCGATCACCAGGTTGCGTTCGTTGATCTGATGGATCGACTGGGTGATCTGCTCCAGGGCGATGCCGGCGGCGCGGGCCATTTCCAGGGTGGATTGGGTGCGCTGGTTGCTCTGCTGCATCGACTCGACCGCCTCGCCGGTGCCGTTCTGGATGCCGGCGACCATTTTCTCGATTTCCTGGGTCGATTGCGCGGTGCGGTGGGCCAAGGCCCGCACTTCGTCCGCCACCACCGCAAAGCCGCGTCCGGCCTCCCCGGCACGGGCCGCTTCGATGGCGGCGTTGAGCGCCAGCAGGTTGGTCTGCTCGGCGATGGCGCGGATCACGTCCAGCACCTTGCCGATGTCGCGGCCCTGGGCGGCCAGGCCTTCGATCATCTGCGCGGTGTTCTGCACGTCGTGGGTCATGGTCTGGATCGCGTCGACGGTCTTCACCACTTGGTCGCGGCCTTCGCGGGCGGCGTGGGTGGACTGGTTCGAGGCTTCGGAGGTGGACACGGCGTTGCGCGCCACTTCTTCCACGGCGGCGGTCATTTCATTGACGGCGGTGGCGGCCTGTTCGATTTCGTCGTTCTGCTGCTGCAGGCCGCGGGAGGCCTCTTCGGTCACCGCGCTGAGCTCTTCGGCGGCGGCGCCCAGCTGCGTGGCGGAGCCGGCGATCTGTTCGATGGTCTTGCGCAGGTTGGTCTGCATCTGCGCCAGCGCTTCGAGCAGGCGCGCCGGTTCGTCCTTGCCGTCGACCTCGATGGCTTTGGTCAGGTTGCCGCCGGCGATGGTCTGCGCCGCCGTCACCGCACGGTTCAGCGGGGTGACGATGCTGCGGGTCAGCAGCAGGGCCAGCAGCACGGTGGCCACGGCCGCGATGAGCGCGACGACGACAATCCCGGAGATGGCGCTGCTGTAGTGCTCGCCGGCCTGGACCGAGGCGGTCTTCGCATCGGCGGCGTTGATCGCGATCAGTTTGTTGAGCTGCTCGCCCATCAGGTCGGTGCCGTCCTTGATCTTGGTGTTGATCAGGGTGCGCATCTCGTCGAGCTTGTCCTGGCGCGACAGGTCCATCATCTGGTTCTGCGCTTGCAGGTAGCTGTCCAGGGTGTTGGCGAACGACTGATACAGCGCGCGCTCTTCGGCGCCGGCCGGCAATGCCGCGTAGGCGGCCTGGGCCGTGCGCACTTTGTCCACCAGCACGCCGATGCGGGTCTGGGCCTCTTGCAGGCCGGCCGGCTCGCGGTTGACCAGGATGCGGAACGACAGGATGCGCAGGCGCAGGACGTTTTCCGTCACCACGGCAAGCTGGGTCACGCTGGGCAGTTGCGTGGTTTCCATGTCGATGGAGGCCTGGCGGATGATCGACATGCGGTTGACGGCGAACACGCCGAGCACGATCACCAGCAGGGCAATGAAGGCAAAACCTAAGAAGGCACGGGGCGCGATGTTCAGATTACGCAAGGACATAGGAGCACTCTCGAATGAGGGTAACGGCGAGCGTCCTTGCGCTTATCACTGGCCCGTGGTCGGATCCGGTGCGGCGCCACTGTTCGGAGGAGTCTTTGTGCGCCTGACCGTTGTATCGGCCAGGCTTGAGGATTTTTTCGGGCGAGGATGAAATATTTTTCAAGGTGTTGCAGCAATGAAACACCCTCTGTGGCGAGGGAGCTCGCTCCCGCTGGGTTGCGCAGCGACCCCAACATCGATGTGAGCGCTGCGCACTCAAGCGGGACGGTGCGACGATTCGACAAGCTCCCTCGCCACAGAAGGTGTTCAGGTGATCAAATATTGCGCTGGGCCAGTCGCCACACCCGGGCGATGTCGCAGGCCCGCTCGCGCAGCAGGCGCGGCGCTTCGGCGCAGGCTTGCTCCAGCGTCATCGGCCCGCCGGTCACGGCGAAGGCGGCATCGATGCCATGGTCGTAGAGGGCCTGATAGCCCTCGCCCAGCGTCCCGGCGATGACGATCACCGGCACGCCGTGTTGCCTGGCGATGCGCGCCACGCCGAACGGCGTCTTGCCGCGCAGGGTCTGGGCGTCGAAGCGCCCTTCCCCGGTGATCACCAGATCGGCGCCCTGCACGGCATCCGCCAGGCCCACCAGTTCCGCCACCACTTCAACTCCCGCCTGGAAACGCGCACCGAGAAACGCCTTGGCCGCAAACCCCAGACCGCCCGCCGCGCCGCTGCCGGGCTCGTCGCGCACATCCTTGCCCAGCGCCCGGGCGCAGAGGTCGGCAAAATGCCCAAGGGCCTGATCCAGCTGTTGCACCTGCGCCGGCGAGGCGCCCTTCTGCGGGCCGAAGATCGCCGAGGCGCCATGGGGGCCGCACAGCGGGTTGTTGACGTCGGCGGCGATGTCGAAACGCACCTGCGCCAGGCGCGGGTCCAGCCCGTCGATGTCCAGTTGCGCCAACTGCGCCAGGGCGAGGCCGCCCGGCGCCAGCGCTTGCCCGTGGGCATCGCGCAGGTTCACGCCCAACGCCTGCATCGCCCCGGCGCCGCCGTCGTTGGTGGCGCTGCCGCCGATGGCCAGGATCGCCCGCTGCGCCCCGGCGTCCAGCGCCGCGCGAATCAGCTCACCGGTGCCGAACGTGCTGCTGACGCAGGCATCGCGCTGCCCCGGCGGCACCAGTTGCAGGCCGCTGGCCTCGGCCATTTCGATGATCGCGGTGCGGCTGTGCGCCAGCCAGCCCCAGGCGGCGTCGACCGGCGCCCCCAACGGGCCGCGCACCCGGGTGCGGCGCAGTTCGCCTTCGCAGGCGGCCAGGATCGATTCCACCGTCCCCTCGCCGCCGTCGGCCATCGGGCACTTGACCAGCGCCGCCTCGGGCCAGACCTGCGCCAGGCCCGCCGCAATGGCCTCGGCCACGCCTTGGGCGCTCAGGCTGTCCTTGAACGAATCGGGTGCGATGACGATCTTCATGCGAATTCTCCAGTTCCAATGGCGTCCATGCTGCCAGCCGCCATGGCCCTTGACGCCTGTCCGCTGCACAAGCGGCGGGGGCGTTTATTGTTCAT
Organism: Pseudomonas sp. NPDC089534; assembly: GCF_044749305.1. Taxonomy (NCBI): domain Bacteria; kingdom Pseudomonadati; phylum Pseudomonadota; class Gammaproteobacteria; order Pseudomonadales; family Pseudomonadaceae; genus Pseudomonas; species Pseudomonas sp. NPDC089534. The sequence goes on from NZ_JBIVHR010000017.1 coordinate 4,690, forward strand.
TTCCACAAAACCGCGGCTCTGCGAATGACATTGTGGGAGCTGCGGTGCGACGACTCGACTTGCCAGCGATGGCGGTGGGTCAGGCAGCAGAGAGGCTAGCAGCGCCGGCCCCATCGCTGGCAAGCCAGCTCCCACAGGTCTGCGGTGACCACCGATGCGGTGGGCACCCCGCAATCCATGTGGGAGCCAGCCTGCTGGCGATGGCGGTGGGTCAGGCGGCAGAGAGGCTGGCAGTGCCGGCCCCATCGCTGGCAAGCCAGCTCCCACAGGTCTGCGGTGACCACCGATGCGGTGGCACCCCGCAATCCATGTGGGAGCCAGCCTGCTGGCGATGGCGGTGGGTCAGGC
>NZ_JBIVHR010000017.1:5136-86045 GCF_044749305.1 Pseudomonas sp. NPDC089534
CTGGCGATGGCGGTGGGTCAGGCGGCAGAGAGGCTGGCAGTGCCGGCCCCATCGCTTGCAGGCAAGCTCCTACAGTTTTTTGTGGTGTGCCTGGATTTTACGGGCGCCGGGGATACCTGTGGGAGCTGGCTTGCCAGCGATAGCGGTGGGTCAGGCAACAGAGATGTCAGCTGAACTGGCCTCTTCGCTTGCAGGCAAGCTTGCGCAGGGTTTGGCGGTGCTTCTCAGCCCTGCGGCAACAGCTGCACCCCCAGGTACAGCGCCAGCATCCCGTCCAGCCGCAGCGGATCCACCCCGCTCAGTTCGGCGATCCGCTCCATGCGGTAACGCAGGCTGTTGCGGTGGATGCCCAGCGCGTCGGCGCAGGCCTGGCTCTGGCCGTCGTGCTCGCACCAGCTGCGCAGCGTCGCCAGCAACTGGCCGTTGCTGTCCTTGGCGATCACCTTGCGCAGCGGCTTGAGCAGTTCATCGAGGGCGTCGTCGTTGCGGTGCCGCCAGAGCATCACCGGCAGGCGGTAGCGGTCGAGCTTGAGCAGCCGCGAATTGGGCAGCACCTCGCGGCCATACGCCAGCAGGTCGCCGACCCGCCGGTAGCAGCGGCGCAGCCCAGCCAGCCCGTCGGCCTGCCCGCCCACGGCGATGCGCAGGATGTTCCAGCCCTGCCCGTCGAGCTTTTCCAGCAAGCGGTCATGCTCCAGCGCCTGCCCGGCCGGACGGCACCACAGCAGCGACGACTTGGCCGAACTCACGCACCAGCTGTCCGGGTAGCGCGACATCAGCCAGCCACCGAGGGCCTCCACCGTTTGCCCCGCGCCCTGCTCCAGGCCCAGCTCGAACAGGTACGGCACCCGCGTCAACTGCGGCTTGAGCCCCAGCTGCTGCGCTTCGTCCACCAGCCGCGGCGAATCCCCCGCCTCGCTCAGCAGCAGCGCCAGCAGGTCATCGCAGCGCTGGCGCCGCCACTGCTGCTCGGCCTGCTGGTTGCGCTGGCCCACCAGCATTTCGGCGGTCATGCGCACCAGTTCGGCGTAGGTGCGCAGTGGCTCCGGCTCGCCGGTGATGCCGAGCACGCCGATCAGCCGGCCGTCGAGCATCAACGGCAGGTTGATGCCAGGCTGCACGCCCTTGAGGTGCACGGCGGTCTGGGCGTCGATCTCCACCACCCGGCCGTTGGCCAGCACCAGTTGCGCGCCCTCGTGGCGGGTGTTGATGCGCTCCGGCTCGCCGCTGCCCAGGATCAGCCCCTGGCTGTCCATGACATTGACGTTGTAGGGCAGAATGGCCATGGCCCGGTCGACGATGTCCTGCGCGAGGTCGTGATCGAGTTCGAACATAGTGGGCAGAATCCTTGAAAACGGGCGCGGACGGTTGTTCACCCGCACAGGGTCCGGCGACAAACCCTGTGCTCAGGCACAAAGACAATCCGGCCAAAGGTGGCCGAGACTCTCAGGGCGATCAACGTTACCCTTGCATCGCAAAAAATCATAATAAAGAGAGAGTCGCCATGTCACAGAGCGCCGCAGCTGTCCAGGCCATCGCTGACGACAAAAATGCCGTCTACAAACGCATCACCCTGCGTTTGATCCCCTTCATCTTCATCTGCTACCTGTTCAACTACCTCGACCGGGTGAACGTCGGCTTCGCCAAGCTGCAGATGCTCGACGCGCTGAAGTTCAGCGAAACCGTCTACGGCCTCGGCGCCGGGATCTTCTTCATCGGCTACGTGCTGTGCGGCGTGCCGAGCAACCTGGCCCTGACCAGGTTCGGCCCGCGGCGCTGGATCGCCCTGATGATGATCACCTGGGGCACGCTGTCGACCTGCCTTCTGTTCGTCACCACCCCGACCCAGTTCTACACCCTGCGCCTGTTCACCGGCGCCGCCGAAGCCGGGTTCTTCCCCGGCGTGGTGCTGTACCTCTCGCAGTGGTTCCCGACGTTCCGCCGCGGGCGGATCATGGCGTTGTTCATGTCGGCGATCCCGGTCTCGGGCCTGCTCGGCAGCCCGTTCTCCGGCTGGATCCTCAACCACTTCGCCGCAGGCCAGGGCGGCCTGGCCGGCTGGCAGTGGATGTTCCTGCTGCAAGGCATCCCGACGGTGGTGCTGGGCGTGCTCGCCTATTTCCTGCTCAGCGACAGCTTCGCCAACGCCAAGTGGCTGAGCCCGCAAGAGCGCAGGGTGCTGGAGGCCGACCAGGCCGAAGACCTGGCGAACAAGCCGAAGACCGCTTCCGATTCGCTGGTCGCGGTGTTCAAGAACCCGGCGATCTGGGCGTTCGGCCTGATCTACTTCTGCATCCAGAGCGGCGTGTACGCGATCAACTTCTGGCTGCCGTCGATCATCAAGAACCTGGGCTTCAGCGACAACCTGGTGATCGGCTGGCTGAGCGCGATCCCGTACCTGCTGGCGGCACTGTTCATGCTGATGGTCGGCCGCTCGGCGGACCTGCGCAAAGAGCGCCGCTGGCACCTGGTGGTGCCGATGCTGATGGGCGCCGCCGGCCTGCTGATCGCGGTGAACTTCGCCGCCAACCCGGCCATCGCCATCCTCGGCCTGACCCTCGCCACCATGGGCGCCCTCACCGGCCTGCCGATGTTCTGGCCGGTGCCGACGGCGATGCTCAGCGCCGGCGCGGCGGCAGGCGGCCTGGCTTTGATCAACTCCATGGGCCAGATGGCCGGTTTCCTGAGCCCGTACCTGGTGGGCTGGGTCAAGGACAGCACCGGCTCGACCGATGCGGCGCTGTACCTGCTGGCGGGCGTTATCGTCGGCGGCAGCCTGTTGGCGCTGCGCATGACGCGCACGTTGCGGGCATAGTCGTGGCGAGGGAGCTTGCTCCCGCTCGGCTGCGAAGCAGACGCATTGCAGCCCGACGCAAGCAAGTTCCCTCACCACAGCGCTTTCATAGCGTCGCCGCGTTCGCGTCGAGCTCGATCACCAGCCCGCCGGGCATCTGCACAAAGATCTGCCAGATCCCGTCCTCCGGCACCTGCGCCACCTGATACGGCCGACCACTGGCCTGCACCCGCTTGAGCACGAGCGCCGCGTCATCATCGGTGCGAAAGGCGATGTGGCTCAGCGCCGTTTCCTCCAGCGAAGGCTGCTCGATCACATGCACCACCGCCTGGGCGTCCTGGTACAGCCAGCGGCCGGGAAACGGAAACGGCGGCCGCCGTCCCGGCTTGAGCCCCAGCAATCCATCGAAAGCGTCCTGCACCGCTTGCCCGTCCGGCGTGCTGAACGCCAGGTGGTCGAAATGCCAGGTCATAACAGCCCGCCTCCATCGACGTCGATGATGCTGCCGCTGATGAAGCCGTTTTCCATCGCCAGCATGAAGGCGGCGGCCAAGTCTTGCGGCGTACCGATACGGCCCACCGGCAACGCCGCCGAAGTACGGGCGAACATCGCCGCACGCTGGCTGTCGTCCATGCCGGCGTAGGCTTCGGTCTCGGTCACGCCGGGGCTGACCACATTGACCCGGCGCGGCGCCAGCTCCTTGGCCAACTGTTTGGCCAGCGCCTCAAGCGCTGCGTTCAGGGTGGTCTTGATGAACTGCCCGGCCACGAACTTGCGCGACAGCAGACCGGACGTCAGGGTGATGCTGCCCCGCTCGCTCAGGTACGGCAGCGCCTGCCGGATCGAGCGCACCGCGCCCCAGAACTTCACGTCGAACGCCTGTTGCGCGTGCAGCAGGTCACTGTCGGCCAGGGGCTTGGCGCTGACGTTCGGGCCTGCGGTGATCACCAGGTGATCGAAAGCGCCGATGCGTTCGAACAACTGGCGCAACGACGCGTCATCGGTGATGTCGGCCGACGCCTGACGGATGTCGCCGGCGCCGCCGGCATCGCTCCGTCGGCCGACCGCGTAGACACGGGCGCCGCGCGCGGCAGCGCCAGAAGCGACGGCGGCGCCGATGCCGCTGCTGCCGCCGATGACGACGACGGTCTGACCGCGCAAGGAAGATTCGAGTGGTTTCATGACAGTGGCTCCGCTGGGCTTTAGGAGATTCCATCTTCTCCGGTTGCCAATCGAAGAAAAATCCCGGTAAATCGGAAGGATCTTTAAAGGATTTTTACCAATGAGCTCGATACTCGATCTGGAGATCTTCGTCCGCACCGCCGACTCCGGCAGCATCTCCGCCGCCGCCCGGACGCTGGAACTCACGCCGGCAGCGGCCAGCATCGCGCTGAAGCGTCTGGAGACGCGCCTGGGCATCCGCCTGTTCGCCCGCTCCACCCGCAGCATGCGCCTGACCGAAGAAGGCCGGCGTTACCTCGACAGCGTGCGCCTGGCCCTGGCCACGCTGGCCGAGGGCGAACTGGCGCTCAAGCAACAGGCCGAAGGCTTGAGCGGCGTCCTGCAACTGGCGGCGCCGTCGGACTTCGGGCGCAACGTACTGCTGCCGTGGCTGGACGATTTCAAGCGCGAGCACCCGCACATCCAGTTGCAGCTGCTGCTCAACGACCGCCACGCGGACCTGTTCCGCGAGACGGTCGACGTGGCGCTGCGCTTCGGCGTGCCCGGCGATTCGACGCTGGTGGCGCTGCCGATCCTGCCCGACCACCGTCGCGTGGCCTGCGCCAGTCCCGCCTATGTGGCCCGCCACGGATCGCCGCAGCACCCCGGCGAACTGGGCGGACATAGCGCCCTGATCTACCTGCGCAACGGCCGGCCGTACAACGTCTGGCGCTTCAGTCGCGGCGACGAGACCCTGGAGGTCGAAGTGCAAGGCGACTACCTCAGCGACGACGGCGAAGTCGCCCGCCGCTGGGCGCTCGCCGGGCACGGCATCGCCTACAAGGCCTGGCTGGATGTGGCCGAAGACGTGCGCGCCGGACGGCTGGTGACGCTGTTCGATGACTGGCAAGGCGAAAGCGTGCCGTTCAACCTGCTGTGCCCGCACCGGGTGCAGGTGTCGGAGCGGGTCAAGGTGCTGCAGGCGTTCCTGCGCGAGCGCTGTGGAACGTTGAGCCGATAATTCACTTTGCCGCTCCGGACGCTTCTGGTATTTGATGGAGGCTTTCCCTCCGGCAAAAGGAATTCGGCATGAGCTTTCGCACTTTGGGGCACTCGGGTCTGCAGGTGTCCACCCTCACCCTCGGCACCATGATGTTCGGCGAGCAGACCGACGCGGACGAGTCGCTGCGCATCATCGACAAGGCCTGGGATCAGGGCATCAACTTCATCGACACCGCCGACGTCTACACCAACGGCCGCTCGGAAGAGATCGTCGGCGAGGCCATCGCCCGCCACCGCCACGAATGGGTGCTGGCGACCAAGGTCGGCTTCGGTCCGGCAGACGGCGTGCCGAACCGCAGCGGCTTGAGCCGCAAGCACCTGTTCAATGGCCTGGAGGCCAGCCTGACCCGGCTCGGCACCGACTACCTCGACATCTATTACCTGCACCGCGAAGACCACAACACGCCGCTGGAAGTCACGGTTTCGGCCATCGGTGACCTGATCCGCCAAGGCAAGATCCGTTATTGGGGCCTGTCGAACTACCGGGGCTGGCGGATCGCCGAAGTGGTGCGCATCGCCGACAAGCTCGGCGTCGACCGCCCGGTGATCAGCCAGCCGCTGTACAACATCGTCAACCGCCAGGCCGAGACCGAGCAGATCACCGCCGCCCAGACCTACGGACTGGGCGTGGTGCCCTACAGCCCGCTGGCCCGTGGCGTGCTCAGCGGCAAGTACGCGCCGGACGTCAAACCCGACGCCGACAGCCGCGCCGGCCGCCAGGACAAGCGCATCCTGGAAACCGAATGGCGGGTGGAATCGTTGCGCATCGCCCAGCAGATCCAGCAGTACACCCAAGACCGCGGGGTGGGCATCGTCGAGTTCGCCATCGCCTGGGTGCTGAACAACAGCGCCGTGACCTCGGCCATCGTCGGGCCGCGCACCGAAGCGCAATGGGACGCCTACACCAAAGCCCAGGCGGTGAAGATCACGGCCGAGGACGAGGCGTTCATCGATTCGCTGGTCACGCCGGGGCATGCCTCGACGCCGGGGTTCAACGATGTGAGCCATTTCGTGTCGGGGCGCCGGCCGCGTTCGGCCTGAGGACTGTTCTGCCTCAACTGACGCCATCGCCAGCAGGCTGGCTCCCACAGGGATTCGGGTTGAATGCCGGGTCTGCGGTCAACTGGAAACAAGGCGTGAGCCAGCCCGCTGGCGATGGCGTCAGTGAGGCCGCCGCAGGGCAGGATCAAGGCAATCACGCCCCCGGTTTTTGTGCTTATCTTCACGATGTGGGAAATATTGAGCACTCGGCCAATATTCAGCACAAAAACCACGTATCCTGCGCGCCCCGTTTGACCTGCAACCCGCGAGGACAGTTTGGCTAAAGGTATCGCTCTCTCGGTGACGGCTTCGACGCTGTTTGCCGTCATGTATTTCTACACCTCGTTGCTCAGCCCGCTGAGCGGCGTGGAAATCTACGGTTGGCGGATGCTGCTGACCGTGCCCTGCATGACCTTGTTCATGCTGCTGTCCGGCGAATGGCGCCGGGTGGCGGAACTGCTGCGCCGGTTGGCCGGGCAGCCGAAGCTGATCGGCGGCCTGGTGCTGTCGTCCGCCCTGCTCGGCGTGCAGTTGTGGCTGTTCATGTGGGCGCCGCTCAACGGCTACAGCCTCGATGTGTCGCTGGGCTACTTCCTGCTGCCGCTGGCCATGGTGCTGACCGGCCGGATCGCCTACGGCGAGAGCCTGTCGTACCTGCAGAAGGTCGCCGTGTTCTTCGCCAGCCTGGGCGTGCTCAACGAGCTGTATCAGGTGGGCGGCTTCTCCTGGGCGACGCTGGTGGTGGTCGTGGGCTATCCGCTGTACTTCGTGCTGCGCAAACGCCTGAAAACGGACAACCTCGGCGGCTTGTGGGTCGACATGACCCTGATGCTGCCCGTGGCCTACTGGTTCGTGCGGGGCGGCGAGCAAGGCTTCGGCGTGTTCGACCAATACCCGGCCCTGGCCTGGCTGATTCCCCTGCTCGGCCTGATCAGCGCCTCGGCGCTGGTGGTGTACATCATCGCCAGCCGTCTGCTGCCGTTCAGCCTGTTCGGCCTGCTCAGCTACGTGGAACCGGTGCTGCTGCTCGGCGTGGCGCTGCTGCTGGGCGAAAGCATCAAGTCCGGCGAATGGCTGACCTACATCCCGATCTGGATGGCGGTGATGGTGCTGGTGTTCGAAGGCTTCAAGCACCTGATGCGCCAACGCCGCCCGTAAGCCCCGCTCCCACAGAGGGGCATGTGTGAAGGCATGAAAAAGCCCGGCCTGCAGAATTGCAGGCCGGGCTTTTTTTGCATCGGTCGAACCTTACTCGGTGGTCAGCACGCCACGACGCACCTGGTCACGCTCGATCGACTCGAACAGCGCCTTGAAGTTGCCCTCGCCGAAGCCATCGTCGCCCTTGCGCTGGATGAATTCGAAGAACACCGGGCCCATCAGGGTTTCCGAGAAGATCTGCAGCAGCAGGCGCTTGTCGTTCGGCTCCGACGAACCGTCGAGCAGGATGCCCCGTGCCTGCAGCTGATCGACCGGTTCGCCGTGGTTCGGCAGGCGGCCTTCGAGCATTTCGTAGTAGGTGTCCGGCGGCGCGGTCATGAAGCGCATGCCGATCTTCTTCAGCGCGTCCCAGGTCTTGACCAGGTCGTCGGTGAGGAACGCCACGTGCTGGATGCCCTCGCCGTTGAACTGCATCAGGAACTCTTCGATCTGGCCGGCGCCCTTGGACGACTCTTCGTTGAGCGGGATGCGGATCATGCCGTCCGGGGCGGTCATCGCCTTGGAGGTCAGGCCGGTGTATTCGCCCTTGATGTCGAAGTAGCGGATCTCGCGGAAGTTGAACAGCTTCTCGTAGAAGTTCGCCCAGTAGGCCATGCGGCCGCGGTACACGTTGTGGGTCAGGTGGTCGATGATCTTCAGGCCCGCGCCTTTCGGATGACGGTCGACGCCTTCGAGGAACACGAAGTCGATGTCGTAGATCGAGCTGCCTTCGCCGAAACGGTCGATCAAGTACAGCGGCGCGCCGCCGATGCCTTTGATCGCCGGCAGGTTCAGCTCCATCGGGCCGGTCTCGATGTGGATCGGCTGGGCGCCGAGCTCCAGTGCGCGGTTGTAGGCCTTCTGCGAATCCTTGACCCGGAACGCCATGCCGCACACCGAGGGACCGTGCTCGGCGGCAAAGTACGAGGCGACGCTGTGGGGTTCGTTGTTGAGGATCAGGTTGATCGCGCCCTGACGGTACAGGTGCACGTTCTTGGAGCGGTGGGTCGCGACCTTGGTGAAGCCCATGATCTCGAAGATCGGCTCCAGGACGCCGGGCGTCGGCGACGCGAACTCGATGAATTCAAAGCCCATCAGGCCCATTGGGTTTTCGTACAGATCTGCCATGGTTGGCGCCTCATCATTCTTATCAATTAACCAGAGTTAGTTGCCAGTAATGCTGAGACCGCGGGGCGGCGCACAGGAGATGCCACGCACACTGCGGGCGAGGAAGTCACCGTAGATCAGTTGTAACCCGAATATCTTCATTGTCGACCCAAGGCTCTTGCGGGCGAGGCTTCTGCTGCCAGAAGACGATTATTATTGTATGCGTAACCGGATTCTACACAGCGTAAAACGGATTGTCTGCCCTCTCTATAAAATCCGCCTTTTGCGCGCCGATGCAAAGGGTTTGTTGCACAGGTAGATCCCCGCCAGAACCATCGCGCCCCCCGCGCACATCGCCGGCGTCAGCCGCTCGCCGAGCAGCAGCGCGCCGAAGATCACCGCCGTCAGGGGGTTGAGGGCAATGAACACGCCGGAGCGCGTCGCGCCGATCTTGCGGAGGCCGTCGTAGTAACCGATGTAGGCCAGCGCCGAGCCGAACACGCCCAGGTAGATCAGGCTTCCCCATTGCGCTGCGCCGAGACTTGCCAATGCCGCCCAGTCCACTTCCCCGCGCATGGCGGCCAACGTCCATAGCATCGACGTGCCGAGCAGGATGGAGAACGTCACGGTCTGCACCGGGCCGAGGCTCTGGTTGAGGCTGCGGGCGCACAGCGAGTACACGCCCCAGCCCAGGACGCAGCCGAGGATCAGCAGATCGCCGATCCAGGCATCCGGCGAGGCGGCCAGCCACTGCGGGTTGCGGCTGACGATCACCGTCCCTGCCCCGCCGATGCAGATCGCGATGCCGAGGACCTTCATCCGGCCCAGCCGCTCCTTGAACAACAGCCAGGACGCCAGGCCGATCACCGCCGGGTTGAGCGACACGATCAACGAGGCCCGCGACGCGTTGATGTATTGCAGGCCGTAAAAGAAACACAGGTTGTAAAGGAAGATCCCGAAGAACCCCAGCACCGCCAGGTGCAGCCACTGCCGGCGGGTTGGCCGGGCCAACGGAATCCGCGCCAGCCGCAAAAAAACCAGCAACGCCACGCTGGCCAGCAGGAACCTGAGGCTGGCGGCAAACATCGGGCTCAGGCCACCGGCCAGAAACCGGCCGGCCACCCAGGTGCCACCCCACACCATGCTGACCAGCGCCAGGTTCACATACACCGGCATGTCCGATGCCGCCGGACGGGTTTGCTCATAAAGGGTCATAAGACTCCAACCGATAAGGTGAACGGATGCCGTATCATTTGATTGATTGTTCATCATCGTAAAATGAGTAAAAGCTCATGACCCTGACTCAACTGGAAATCTTCTCGCGGGTGGCCGAATTGCGCGGTTTCACCCTCGCGGCCAACCGCCTGGGCATCTCGCAATCGGCGGTGTCCCATGCCATGAAGTCGCTGGAGCAGGAACTGGGCGTTGAACTGCTGCGCCGGCACACCTCGCAAGTGGAACTGAGCGATATCGGCGAGCAACTGTTGCTGCGCGCTCGGGCCATGCTCGGGCTGGCCGACACGCTGCGTCAGGAGGCGGCCGATGCACGTGGGATGAAACGGGGCACGTTGCGCATCGGCTCGTTCGGCCCGACCTCTTCGATCACGTTGCTGCCCAGGATCCTGGAGGCGTATCGCCAGGCCCATCCGGGCATTGAAGTGCATGTCGACGAAGGGCCGGACCGGCAAGTGATCCAGTGGCTGGAGGAGCGGCGGATCGACATCGGCTTCGTGGTACTGCCGCAAGAGCGCTTCGACACGTTCGCCCTGACCGAAGACCAGATGGTCGCCCTGCTCCCGCTCGACCATCCGCTGACGGCACGAAGCGAGTTGAGCCTGCAGGACCTGTGCGATGACCCGTTCGTGCTCACCGAGGCCGGCTCTTCGGAGCTAGTCTCCCGCCTGTTCAGCGGGGCGCGCCTGAGCCCCAACATTCGCTATCGCTGCTCGCAACTGCTGAGCACGCTCGACGTGGTCGGCCGCGGGGACGCGATCAGCGTCGTGGCCGAGGCCTCGTTGCCGAAAGCCTCCGGCGCCGGCTACGCGACACGGCCGCTGTCGCCCCCCGTGCGGCGGCACGTGGGCTTGGCCGTACTCGACCGGCGCCAGGCGTCGCCCGCCACCCTCGCGTTCATTGAGCTGGCGACACGGCAGAGCCGCCGTTGAACGGCGCAGGCGCCGCCGGCCATCTATCATGGGCGTTGACGACACTCTTTTCGGAAGACGCCTTGCATTCAAGCGCCGCTCCCCACCGCGACAGGATGCGCCAATGCCCCTGACCGTCAGACCCCGCCGCAACCGCAGCACCCGGATCATCGTGACCCTGCTCTGCGGCCTGCTGCCGATCCTGTCGGGCACCGCCATTCTTTACCTGCAGGCCGAGCGCACGCTGGAGCAGAGCGCGGAGCAGACCGCCGACGAAGCCCTGCGTCAGTTCGAACTGATGCTCGACAACACCGCCCAGGCCGCCCGTGAGTTGCTGCCGCTGGCCGGCCAGCCCTGCGACACGGCGCAGTTGGCCTTGCGCGAACAGGTCACCCGCCGCCCCTTCGTGCGCTCGACCAATCTGGTGTGGGACAACAACCTCTATTGCAGCTCGCTGTTCGGCCACTTCAAGGAAGCCGTCAACCCCGGCGACTACACCCAGGGCAAGCTGTGGCTCATGAACGGCAACCCGGTGACGCCCAACACAGCGCTGCTGGTGTACCGGCTGAGCGATGGCCAAGGCGGTGCGCTGACAACGCTGGACGGCTATCACCTGAGCAACATCCTGCGCCTGATCGGACGGCAGACCCTGCTGGTGCTGCAAGTGGGCAACAATTGGCTGTCCGCCGACGGCAAAGTGCACCTGGGCGCCCTCCCCGTCCTGCCGGTGGCGCAAAGCACGCAGAATTCATCGCACTATGCCTTCACCGTGTCGGCAGGCTTTCCCGAAGGCGAAACCTGGCGTTACATGATTGACGAGTACCCGCCGCTGTTCAGCCTGCTGATGTTTTTCGGCGCGGTGTCCGGGGCCATCGGTTACATCGTGCAGAAGCGCTCCACTTCGCCCAGCCATGAAATGCTTCGCGCCCTGGAGGCCGGAGAGTTCATCCCCTACTTCCAACCGGTCGTCCACGGCGACACCAAGCAATGGTCGGGCACTGAAGTGCTGATGCGCTGGAACCACCCCAAGGAGGGCCTGGTCCGCCCGGACCTGTTCATTCCCTTTGCCGAGCACTCCGGCCTGATCGTGCCGATGACCCGCTCGCTGATGCAGCAGACCGCGGCCTTGCTGGGGCCGATCTCGCCTTCGTTCGCCAGCCCTTTTCACATCGGCATCAACATCAGCGCCCGTCACTGCCAGGATCTGGAGCTGGTGCAGGACTGCCGCGAGTTCCTCGCCGCATTCGAACCGGGCAGCATCCATCTGGTGCTGGAACTCACCGAACGCGAGCTGATCGAGCCCACCGACATCACCCATCGCCTCTTCGCCGAACTGCGCGAGGCGGGCGTGAAGATCGCCATCGACGACTTCGGCACCGGCCACTCGAGCCTGACTTACCTGCGCACGTTCAACGTCGACTTCCTGAAGATCGACCAGAGCTTCGTCGCCATGATCGGCCTGGACGCGTTGTCCCGGCACATCCTGGACAGCATCATCGAACTGTGCGCCAAGCTGGATCTGGGCATCGTCGCCGAAGGCGTGGAAACAGAGGCGCAAAGCCAATACCTGACGTTACATCACGTCAACTTCCTGCAAGGTTACCTGTTCGGAAAACCTCTGCCGGCGGCGGATTTCATTAACGCGTTAACTCACCGTTAATTAAGCGCACTAACCCAGCCGACGGCGACTTGCCGCACCAATTTGATACAAAACGGCACGAAGGTTACATGAAGAAAAAGTCAGGATTTACTCTTGAGGCATTAACAACTACAATTTTTCTTACCTGTTGCAAGATGGACAGGTGAGCCAAATTATCACCGAGTCGCTTCAAGGCTGACGTCTTACGGCTTTGTTTGCGGTTGGTATCAGCCAAACACACTATTGGAGTAACGATATTGTCCAGACTCGCTGAATTTCGTGCAGCTGAAAAAGCCCTTCAGGAGCAGCTCAAACAGCTGGAATCGCTGAAGAACGATGCCGGGCTCAAAAAAGAAATCGAATTCGAAGAGAAGCTCCAGGGCTTGATGAAGACCTACGGCAAAAACCTGAAGGACATCATCGCCATCCTCGATCCGAGCTCGGCAAAATCCGGCCTGCAAGCGCCGGCAGCGCCAAAGACCCGCCGCGCCCGCGTGGTCAAGGTCTATCAGAACCCGCACACCGGCGAACTGATCGAGACCAAGGGCGGCAACCACCGCGGCCTGAAAGCCTGGAAAGAACAATACGGTGCAGCCACCGTCGATTCGTGGTTGCGCGGCTGATTCTTGCGCCAACAGAAAAAGCCCTGCCGATGCAGGGCTTTTTTTATGGACAATATTTAACAAATGCAACGAATGCCGTTTGAAAAGTTGATCGGGCACCCTGGCGGCAGCAGCGAAAGAATTGCATCAGGAGATTGCCGGGGCATTCACCGACTATCTTTATGCTTAATCCTTTCGGGCACCTGAAACGATGCAGACCGATGGGTCAGGATTAAAGTTTCAAGCCGTTACGTACTGCCGCTACTTCATCCGCACTCTGCTTGAAGACTTCCGCCTGTCCGGCATACGAAAGTACATAGGCGTTCTGCGCATCGACCGCCGCCACCAATGTTTGCGACAACACATGCCTGCCGTTTTCGGTGACCGTGCAGGTGGTCTCAAGTGCGGACAGCGAACCCAGCACCGACGGATGAACCCTGGTGCAAACGCTCTGGTAACCGCCCTGGAAAAAGTCCTTCTGCACGGACTTGCGCATCTCCAGCAACACCCCCTGAAGATTGACCTGATGGCCGCTTTCCACGTGGGTCATGGTCAATTCCATCACCATCACCTGATTGCCCTCTGCGTCGGTCTTCACCGCACGCTGACGCGAGACCTGCGGCGAAGTTTCAGGCAACGCCTCAACCTGCCAACCGGCCGGCCAGGCAATCTCCGGTGCCTGGGCGAACGCTGCGGCCGCACTCAGCGACAAGCCAAGGAAAACGAACAACGATGTGAACGGACGGATCATCGCAAAGGGCACCGGCAGACGTAGCCGACCAGTCTGAGCCCCGCCCGCCCGCAGGGCAAGCCTGCACGTGAGGTTTGGCGATGTCCCGAGGCATGCGTATCATTGCCCCATTCACTCGCCCCACTCATCACGGAGGGCCCATGAGCCTGCACGAACTGAACACTTTCCCCGGCGTCACCGCCACCCCGGACAGCGCAACCCGCAACTTCGTCTTCAACCACACCATGCTGCGCGTAAAAGACATCACCCGGTCGCTGGACTTCTACACCCGCGTGCTCGGCTTCTCGCTGGTGGAAAAGCGCGACTTCCCGGAAGCCGAATTCAGCCTGTACTTCCTGGCGCTGGTCGACAAGGCGCAGATCCCGGCGGACGCGGCAGCCCGCACCGAGTGGATGAAGTCGATTCCCGGCATCCTGGAGCTGACCCATAACCACGGCACGGAAAACGACGCGGACTTCGCCTACCACAACGGCAACACCGACCCGCGCGGTTTCGGCCACATCTGCATCTCGGTGCCGGACATCGTCGCCGCCTGCGAGCGTTTCGAGGAACTGGGCTGCGACTTCCAGAAGCGCCTGACCGACGGCCGCATGAAGAGCCTGGCGTTCATCAAGGATCCGGACGGCTACTGGGTCGAAATCATCCAGCCGGCACCGCTGTAAGAAACACCCGAAAACGACAAACCCCATGAGCGATCATGGGGTTTGTCGTTTCAGGCTCAAGGCTTATGCCGGGGCCGACGTGCGGATCAGGTGATCGAACGCGCTCAGGGAGGCCTTGGCGCCCTCGCCCACCGCAATCACGATCTGCTTGTACGGCACGGTGGTCACATCGCCGGCGGCGAAGATACCGTGGACCGACGTTTCACCCCGGTTATCGACGATGATCTCGCCGCGCGGCGACAGCTCGATGGTGCCCTTGAGCCAGTCGGTGTTGGGCAGCAGACCGATCTGCACGAAGATCCCTTCCAGTTCGACACTGCGCAGTTCGTCCGACTGACGATCCTTGTAGCGCAAGCCGTTGACCTTCTGACCGTCACCGGTGACCTCAGTGGTTTGCGCGCTGGTGATCACGGTCACGTTCGGCAGGCTGTGCAGCTTGCGCTGCAGCACCGCGTCGGCCCGCAACTGCACGTCGAACTCCAGCAGGGTCACGTGGGCCACGATGCCGGCCAGGTCGATGGCCGCTTCCACGCCGGAGTTGCCGCCTCCGATCACCGCCACGCGCTTGCCCTTGAACAACGGGCCGTCGCAGTGCGGGCAGTACGCCACGCCTTTGTTGCGGTATTCCTGCTCGCCCGGCACGTTCATTTCCCTCCAGCGCGCACCGGTGGCCAGGATCACGCTCTTGGCCTTGAGGCTTGCGCCGCTGGCGAAACGGACTTCATGCAGCTCGCCGTTCTTGCCCGGGATCAGCTTGTCGGCGCGTTGCAGGTTCATGATGTCCACGTCGTATTGCTTGACGTGTTCCTCCAGCGCAACCGCCAGTTTCGGGCCTTCGGTCTCCTGTACGGAAATGAAGTTCTCGATGGCCATGGTGTCCAGCACCTGACCGCCGAAGCGCTCGGCCGCCACACCGGTGCGGATGCCTTTGCGGGCTGCGTAGATGGCCGCCGAAGCACCGGCCGGGCCACCGCCGACCACCAATACGTCAAAGGCTTCCTTGGCGCTGATTTTCTCGGCCTGACGCTCGATGGCGCCGGTGTCGAGTTTGGCGAGGATTTCCTCAAGGCCCATGCGGCCCTGACCGAAGTTCTCACCGTTCAGGTAAATGCTCGGCACGGCCATGATCTTGCGATCGCTGACTTCGTCCTGGAACAGCGCGCCGTCGATGGCGACGTGGCGGATGTTCGGGTTCAGCACCGCCATCAGGTTCAGTGCCTGGACGACGTCCGGGCAGTTCTGGCACGACAGCGAGAAGTACGTTTCGAAGTTGAATTCGCCTTTGAGCGAGCGGATCTGCTCGATTACTTCGGCACTGGCTTTCGATGGGTGGCCGCCGACCTGCAGCAGGGCCAGCACCAGCGAGGTGAATTCGTGGCCCATCGGAATGCCGGCGAAACGCAGACTGATGTCGGCACCTGGGCGGTTGATCGAGAACGACGGCTTGCGGGCATCGTTACCGTTGTCGATCAGGGTGATTTGGCTCGAAAGACTGGCAACGTCTTTCAGCAGTTCAAGCATTTCACGGGATTTCGCACCGTCGTCGAGGGAAGCAACGATCTCGATCGGCTGGGTGACCCGTTCCAGGTACGATTTCAACTGGGATTTAAGATTGGCGTCCAACATACGGGCGATCTCCTGACTTTGTTTGAGGCGAAAAAAAGCCCGAGCGGATCTCGCCCGGGCTTTTCTGTTGGGCGGTGCAGCTTACTTAAGTAGGTGCGGAGTTCCGCCCTGCGTTGCGTGTCACAGACTTAGATCTTGCCGACCAGGTCCAGGGACGGAGCCAGAGTGGCCTCGCCTTCTTTCCACTTGGCTGGGCAGACTTCGCCTGGGTGGGCAGCGACGTACTGAGCGGCCTTGATCTTGCGCAGCAGCTCGGAAGCGTCACGGCCGACGCCGCCGTCGTTCAGTTCAACGATCTTGATCTGGCCTTCTGGGTTGATCACGAAGGTGCCGCGATCCGCCAGGCCGGCTTCTTCGATCAGCACGTCGAAGTTGCGGGAGATGACGTGGGTCGGGTCGCCGATCATGGTGTATTCGATTTTGCCGATGGCTGGCGAAGTGTTGTGCCAGGCAGCGTGGGCGAAATGGGTGTCGGTGGAAACGCTGTAGATCTCTACGCCCAGCTTCTGGAAGGCAGCGTAGTTGTCGGCCAGGTCTTCCAGCTCGGTCGGGCAAACGAAGGTGAAGTCGGCTGGGTAGAAGAACACGACCGACCATTTGCCTTTCAGGTCAGCGTCCGAGACTTGAACGAAGTCGCCGTTTTTGAACGCGGTAGCTTTGAACGGTTTTACTTGGCTGTTGATGATAGGCATTGATGACTCTCCGTCAGGGGTTGTGAAGTTGATGGGTGAATCCTACCCACACGCTCGACGGATGGCTCATTGGCAAACCTGATGCTGCTGATTTGTTTTCGCTATTAGCTGACTGTATTAATAGAAGAAAACGATATCTAGGGCGTAGTCGGCTTGTCCGTAATCCGGGCCATCCCTTGAAAGGGGCTGGCTTCAACATAGCGCATGGCGGACTTCATATCCTTCCAGCCCACGTAACTCATCAAGGACTTGAGATCCCAGCCGCTCTGGTTGGCCCAGGTCGCAAAACCGCGGCGCAGCGAATGGGTGGTGTAATGCGCGGCATCGAGGCCGGAGCGCTTGAGCGCCTGCCGGAGCAACGGAATCACGCTGTTGGCGTGCAGCCCCTCCTCGCTCAGATGACCCCAGCGGTCTACGCCGCGAAACACCGGACCGCGCACCAGCGCAGCTTCGGTGATCCATTCGATGTACGCCTGCACCGGGCACAACTTGAGCAGCGCCGGCGCCTGGAAGGTCTTGCCCAGGTTCTCCCGGTCGCCCTTGCTGCGCGGCAGGTACACGGTGATGCCCTTGCCGGCAAGGGCCTGCACGTGCTCGATCTCCAGGCGGCATAGCTCGTCGCTGCGAAAGCCGCGCCAGAACCCGAGCAGGATCAGCGCCCGGTCACGGCATGCCTTGAGCAGTTGCGGCCGGTTCTGCCGCTCTCTGGCGTCCTTGATCTCCCTGTCCAGCCAGGCCACGGCCTGCTCAAGCTGCTGCAGCTGCAGGGGTTCGGCCTGCTTCTCCTGGGCCGGATGCAGGGCGCGGATGCCTTTGAGCGTCTTGCGCACGTCCGGCGCCTTGGTCGGATCGGCGAATCCCTGACTGCTGTGCCATTGCGCCAGCGCCGAGAGCCGCAGCTTCAGCGTGTTGATCGACAACACACCGGCATGCGCCACGAGATAGCGCGCAACGCTCTCCGCCGTCGCCGGCAGGAAGCCGCCCCAGGTCACTTCGAAATGGGCAATGGCCGCCTGGTAGCTGCGGCGGGTGTTGTCACGGGTGGCGGCTTGCAGGTAGCGATCCAGATCGCTCATGGGTGGGGTTCTCACGGGGGTGTACTGACGGGCTTGGCACAAAGCGGGATTCGGCGCTTCACGCGGGATAATACGAGTATATCCCGCCCCTTGAGAATCAAACATTTAAGATTTTTATTGGTGTGGTACACTGCCATTTTTGTGGCATGTACCACAGTACGTAAAGGCAGGTTCATTCATGGCCCGTGGCGGCATCAACAAGGCATTGGTTAAAGCGGCGCGGCAGGCGATTCTGGCCCGCGGAGAACACCCGAGCATCGATGCAGTACGCATCGAAATGGGCAATACCGGCTCAAAAACCACGATCCATCGTTATCTGAAGGAGCTGGATGACGGCCGGGAACCGGTCGAAGTGCCATCGGAACCCATCGACGACGAACTGACCGCACTCGTTGCGCGACTGGCGCAACGCCTGAAAGAACAGGCGCAGGAACCGATCGAACAGGCCCGCGAGGCATTCGAAGAACAGCGCCAGGCGCTGGAGACCGAGCTGAATCAGACGCGCCAGGCGCTCACCCAGCTGGAGCAGCAACACGAAATCCAGAGTGCCGCACTCTCCCGCGAATCCGAAGCGCTGACCGACACCCGGTCGATGCTTCAGACGGAACAGACCCGCAATGCCGGCCTGAACCAGGCGCTGGCGGATTTTGAGTTGCGCCTGAAGGACAAGGACGAGCAGATCCGTTCGCTGGAAGAGAAGCACCTGCACGCCCGCGATGCGCTTGAGCACTACCGCAACGCCATCAAGGAACAGCGCGAACAGGAGCAGAGCCGCCACGAAGGGCAAGTGCAGCAGTTGCAGATGGAATTGCGCCAAGCCCAGCAAAGCGCGCTGGTGCGCCAGGACGAAATCACCCAACTGCACCGCGACAACGAACGCCTGCTGACCGAAAACCGCGGATCGGTGCGCGAGCTCGGCCTGCTGCAGGATCAGCTCAAGCACAGCAATCAGCGCCAGGACCAATTGTTCGAGCAGGCCACCCGCGCCGACAGCGAACGCACTCTCCTCCAGGAACGCCTGCGCGTCGCGACCCTCGAAAGCCAGACGCTCAAGCAAAGCCTCGACGAACAGGCGCAACTCAATCTGGGACTGGAAAAGGAACTGACCAAGGCACAGGCCAGCCTGGAGGACAGCTTGCGTCTGGCCGCCACCGTGGCGGCAGCGGCAGACGCAGCCAAACCGAAAGGCGCTTAAGCGCCGACCGGCGAACGCATGGTGACAAACTCTTCGGCCGCCGTCGGGTGAACCCCGATGGTGTCGTCGAAGTCGCGCTTGGTGGCGCCGGCCTTCAGGGCGATGGCCAGTCCCTGAACGATCTCGCCGGCGTCCGGCCCGACCATATGGCACCCCAGCACCTTGTCGGTCTTGCCGTCGACCACCAGCTTCATCAGCGTGCGCTCCTGGCAGTCGGTCAGGGTCAGCTTCATCGGGCGGAAGCGGCTTTCGAAGATCACCACGTCATGCCCCGCAGCCCTCGCCTCCTCTTCCGTCAGGCCGACGGTGCCGATGTTCGGCAGGCTGAACACCGCCGTCGGGATCATCTTGTAATCCACCGGACGGTATTGCTCAGGCTTGAACAGACGCCGCGCCACCGCCATGCCCTCGGCCAACGCCACAGGCGTCAGTTGCACCCGGCCGATCACGTCGCCCAGGGCGAGAATCGATGGCTCGCTGGTCTGGAACAGCTCATCGACCTTGACGAAGCCCTTGCCATCCAGCGTGACGCCGGTGTTTTCCAGCCCCAGGTTGTCCAGCATCGGACGCCGCCCTGTTGCGTAGAACACGCAATCGGCCTCCAGGACGCGGCCATCCTTGAGGGTCGCCTTCAGGCTGCCGTCGGACTGCTTTTCGATCCGCTCGATGTCGGCATTGAACTGCAGATCCATCCCGCGCTTGGTCAACTCTTCCTGCAAGTGCTTGCGCACCGAACCGTCGAAACCGCGCAGGAACAGGTCGCCGCGGTACAGCAACGTCGTGTCCGCACCGAGACCGTGGAAAATGCCGGCGAACTCGACCGCGATGTAGCCACCGCCCACCACCAGCACCCGCTTCGGCAGTGCCTTGAGGAAGAAGGCCTCGTTGGAGCTGATCGCATGCTCGCGCCCCGGAATCTCCGGAACCTGCGGCCAGCCGCCGGTGGCGATGAGGATGTGCTTCGCCGTGAAGCGTTCACCGTTGACCTCGACCTGATGCGGATCGACGATCTTCGCGTGACCTTCATGCAAGGTCACGCCGCTGTTGACCAGCAAATTGCGGTAAATGCCGTTCAGGCGATTGATCTCACGGTCCTTGTTGGCGATCAGCGTCGCCCAATCAAAGTCGGCCTCGCCCAGATTCCAGCCGAACCCGGCCGACTGCTCGAAGTCTTCGGCGAAATGCGCGCCATAGACCAGCAGCTTTTTCGGCACGCAGCCGACGTTGACGCAGGTGCCGCCCAGGTAGCGGCTCTCGGCCACCGCGACTTTCGCGCCGAACCCCGCCGCAAAGCGCGCAGCCCGCACACCGCCGGAACCGGCGCCGATCACATAAAGGTCAAAATCGTAGGCCATATCTCTCTCCTTGACAGCTCACCAGCATACCCGCAGCCGTTCATTGGGCAAGCGCTGCCATCCAAATGGGGCCGAAAAATGAAAAAACCACCCGAAGGTGGTTTTTCCGTGCTGACGCAGCGGTCGCTTATCAGTAAGCCTTGCCGGTCTTGTAGAAGTTCTCGAAGCAGAAGTTGGTCGCCTCGATGTAGCCTTCGGCGCCGCCGCAGTCGAAACGCTTGCCCTTGAACTTGTAGGCCATGACGCAGCCGTTCTGGGCCTGTTTCATCAGGGCGTCGGTGATCTGGATCTCGCCGCCCTTGCCTGGCTCGGTCTGCTCGATCAGGTCGAAGATGTCCGGGGTCAGGATGTAGCGACCGATGATCGCCAGGTTCGACGGCGCATCTTCCGGCTTCGGCTTTTCAACCATGCTGTGCACGCGATAGATGTCGTCGCGGATCATCTCACCGGCGATCACGCCGTACTTGTTGGTTTCCTGAGGATCGACCTCTTGAATCGCAACGATGGAGCAGCGGAACTGCTTGTACAGCTTGACCATCTGGGTCAGCACGCCGTCGTCTTCGAGGTTGACGCACAGGTCGTCCGCCAGCACCACGGCGAACGGCTCGTCGCCGATCAGCGGACGGCCGGTGAGGATCGCGTGACCCAGGCCTTTCATCTCGGTCTGACGGGTGTACGAGAAAGAGCACTCGTCCAGCAGGCGGCGGATGCCGACCAGGTATTTTTCCTTGTCGGTGCCTTTGATCTGGTTTTCCAGCTCGTAGCTGATGTCGAAGTGGTCTTCCAGGGCGCGCTTGCCGCGACCGGTGACGATGGAGATTTCAGTCAGGCCGGCTTCCAGGGCCTCTTCGACGCCGTACTGGATCAGTGGCTTGTTTACCACCGGCAGCATTTCCTTGGGCATGGCTTTAGTCGCTGGCAGGAAGCGAGTACCGTAACCGGCTGCTGGGAACAAGCATTTCTTGATCATATAAGTCCTTGAAAGGGCTGTGTGTACGAGTTTCGGCGCAGTCTAATCAGGCGGCGTGCACCTTACAATGCCCCGCACTGGCTAACCGATGCCAACATAGAGAAATATTCCGGCCGTTAGTTCCATAGCCGCTTCGAGACCGCGCAGACAGCGTAGCTCAAATATCCCGACGCACCGCCCCGGCCCTCGCATTTGCCGTTATCATGGCGCCTTTGAACCAGCCGACGAGGCAGATAGATGGCCGCAGCAAAGAACATCAACGGGTACTTGGTCAGCAAGGCGAAAGACGGCCAGTGGTGGATCAGCAACGCCAAGGGCGAGCAGGTCGTCGGGCCGCTGCCCACCGAAGCGATGGCGGTCGAAGTGGCCTCGGTGTTTGAAGACACCCCGCCAGGCCCAAAACGTCGCGGCGACGATCAGGACTGATCGGCGTCAAAGCCGCCAAGCCCTGCCGATGCGCAGGGCTTTTTTGTGTCGCACCACCGGGAAATGGCCAATCGCTATAACCTTTCCACGCCCGCGCTGTCAGAGCGTCTGGCCCCCTTTCCCTTCGAGGATGAAACTGTCATGACCGCCCTCTTCAGAACAGTGCCGCTGCTGGCAACATTGATCCTGGCCGGCTGCGCCTCGTCGCAGCCCGCTTACCTGGACGACGGCGAACAGGCCCTGAGCATCGACTGCTCCGGCGAGGCCAACTCCTGGGCCAGTTGCTACGAGAAGGCCGATGACTCCTGCGCCGGCACCGGTTACCGCATCGTCGGCACCGACGGCACACCGTCCGCGCAAGACAGCGACAAGACGCTGGGACTCGATGTCGGCAACTACAAGAGCCGAAGCGTCGTGGTGGTCTGCAAGTAAGCCTACAGGTGGATTTCGGCGAACTTGATCCCCAGCCCGCGCACGACGTCGATCAGGTCGTCGAGCCGGCTGAAGGATTCGACCTCATCGTTGCCGTCCACCAGAAAATAGCTGCGCCCGCCGCTCTTCTTGAAAAACACAATCCATTCCCCCAGGTTCGCCGGGTTCTGGATCACATGGGTGGCAGAGATCAGGCCCTCTGCATGCCGTTCCCGCACTTGCTCTCGCTTCATGCCTCACTCCAGAAATGACAAAGCCGCCAAAGGTGACTTTGACGGCTCCGATGCCGACTGCCGGCAGTCTATCAGCCCGAGATGCAGGCGTTGGCGGCATTGCGCACATCCCGGGGACGCACCGGGACATTGGACATGCGCTCATGCAGCTTGATGCTGCTGCCGCCGGAGCGCTCGTCGATGTCGAACACAGCCGCAGGGCCTGAGGACAACTTGCCGGGAACGATCACCCGCACGCCGTCCTTATGGGGTTCGACCTGCAAGGCGCCGCGGCTGTCCGCCAGCTTTTCCGACAGGCATTGAGCGTACTCTTGGGGCTTCTTGCCGGAAATCACGTTCATGGTCGGCAGCGTTGCGTCGATCTCCGAAACGCTCGCGCAACCGCTCATTGCCAATATCGCCGGCAACCAAACCACACCCCACTTCATACAAAACCTCCAATAAAGCCCCTCCGACAGCGTGAACGCCATTTTTCTCCGGGGCCTGTTGCGTTTATCGCGCATTGCATCGCGAAAATCCGTTTTAAATTGTCAAAGCAGCGCCCGACGGCGGGATAATAACCCGTGCGGGCTGATAAACTGCGCCCACAGCCCATGCTATCGTTTTGATTTAGCAGAAAAAGCCCTTCTGGAGGCGCCCATGAAATTCATTCACCAGCGCGAGCACCTCAACGAAGACGACATCGTCGTCATCCAGTGTTCGCAGACCTGCAACATCCGCCTGATGAACGACGCCAACTTCCGCAGCTTCAAGAACGGCGGCCGTCACACCTATCACGGCGGCGCCTTCGACAAGTTTCCGGCACGCATCACCGCGCCAAGCACCGGTTTCTGGAACATCACCATCGACACCGTCAGCCGCCGGGCGATCAGCGTGACGCGCAAGCCGAACCTGACCCATTCGATCAAGATCATCCGCCGCTCCAGCTCCAAGCTCAGCTGAGCCGCCCTCTCATACGCAGACAGGTAAAGACTCCCGTGGCCCAAACGACCAAATACGTCATCAAGTACAAGCTCAACGGCGAACGTCGCTTCGAGTTCGCGCAACTCGAAAAAGGCACGCAGGATGAAGCGAAGGCAGCGCTGGAGGCCCTGCACGGGCAAAGCGGCGACGTGATCAGCGACGTCAGCGTCAGCAAGGCGCTGTAAGGCGCGGGCGGACATTCGACCGCAAGCAGCGGAGTGCCGCGAGACGGGCATCCGCCCAGACTGACCGCTTCGATCTGCGTCAAGGAGCCGGAATGTCGAATTCGCCCACCCCTTCCCCGCTGGATTCGCTCGACTGGTTCGAGCTGGAGCGGCAGCTGGATCAAGACGGCTGCGCCATCATCCGCAACCTGTTGCGCCCGGAAACCTGCGACCGCCTGAGTGCGCTCTACCCGCAATCCGAACCGTTCCGCTCGCAGGTCATCATGGCGCGCCACGGTTTCGGCCGCGGCGAATACAAATACTTCGGCTACCCGCTGCCACCATTGGTCGAACGCCTGCGAAGCGCGCTCTATCCGCGCCTCGTGCCGTTGGCCAACCGCTGGTACGAGCGGATGGGACTGGAGGAACGCTTCCCCGGCGATCATGCGCAGTTCCTGGAACGCTGCCATGCCGCCGGACAATGCCGTCCTACACCGCTCTTGCTGCAATACGGCCCGCAGGACTACAACTGCCTGCACCAGGATCTGTACGGCGAGCATGTGTTTCCGTTGCAGGTGGCGATTCTTCTGTCGGAGCCGGGGCAGGACTTCACCGGCGGCGAATTCGTTCTCACCGAACAGCGCCCGCGCATGCAGTCCCGCCCGCAGGTCATGGACCTTAAGCAAGGCGACGCCCTGATCTTCGCCGTCAACCAGAGACCGGTCAAAGGCGTGCGCGGCGACTATCGGGTGACCTTGCGTCACGGCGTCAGTCGCCTGCACAGCGGCAAACGGCATACTCTTGGAATCATCTTTCACGACGCGACATGACGGCCATGCAACCGACCACCCTCGACCTGTTCGCCGACACCGAACCGCAACCGCCGCGCACCGAGCAAATCGGCGAGCAGTCGTGGTTGCTGCGGGGGTTCGCCCTGCCTTGCGTCGATCGGTTGCTCCCCGCGCTGGACAGGATCCTCAAGGATGCGCCACTGCGCCACATGATGACGCCCGGCGGCTTCAGCATGTCGGTGGCCACCAGCAGCTGCGGCGCGCTGGGCTGGATCACCGACCGCAGCGGCTACCGCTACTCATCTGTGGATCCGCTAAGCGGACAGCCCTGGCCGGCGATGCCGGCGGCGTTCCACGACTTGGCGCAAGCGGCGGCGGCAGAGGCAGGATTTGCCGGATTCACGCCTGATTCCTGCCTGATCAACCGCTATATCCCCGGCGCCAAGATGTCATTGCACCAGGACAAAGACGAAAAGGACTACGCCGCACCCATCGTCTCCCTCTCGCTCGGGCTGCCGGCAACCTTTCTGTTCGGCGGCTTTGCCCGCGCCGACACAAGCCGACGGATCCCGCTGCTGCACGGCGACATGGTGATCTGGGGCGGCGTCGACCGGCTGCGCTACCACGGCGTGCTGCCGATCAAGCCCGGCCATCACCCTTGCCTGGGCGAGCAACGGCTGAACCTGACCTTCCGCTGCGCCGGATAATCGCGCAGAGTTTGACCGCAAGGCCCGGAGTGTTGCCGCCGGCGGGGCTGGTTAACCTGAATCAAACAGGTCAACGGACGAACCATCATGAAGACGCTTTCAACCCAACCGAACATTGAAGACGATCCACGCTGGGCTGCCGTCCTCGCCCGCGATCCCCGGGCGGACGGGCAGTTCGTGTATGCCGTGAAAACCACCGGCGTCTACTGCCGCCCCAGCAGCCTGGCACGCCTGCCCAAGCCGCAGAACGTCGAATTCTTCGACAACGCGCAAGAGGCCGAAGCGGCGGGCTATCGCCCCAGCAAGCGGGCGGGAAAGGATCAGAGCGACGTGGCCGCCCAGCATGCGCAAAAGGTGGCGGCGGCTTGCCGGCAGATCGAGGCGGCCGAAGACCTCCCGCCGCTCAATGAACTGGCGGAGGCCGCCGGACTGAGTCCGTTCCACTTCCACCGTGTGTTCAAGGCCGTCACCGGCCTGACGCCCAAGGGTTACGGCGCTGCCCACCGCTCGCGCAAGGTCCGGGCGCGGTTGGCGGACGGCGGTTCGGTCACCGATGCGCTCTACGGCGCCGGATTCAATTCCAACAGCCGCTTTTATGAGACCGCCGACCACATGCTGGGCATGACGCCTGGCGATTACCGTGCAGCGGGCAAGAACAACGACATCCGCTTCGCCGTCGGCCAATGCTCGCTCGGGGCGATTCTGGTGGCGCAGAGCGAACGGGGGGTCTGCGCGATTCTGCTGGGAGACGACCCGCACCAACTGGTGTGCGATCTGCAGGACAAGTTCCGCCAGGCCAACCTGATCGGCGCGGACGGCGGATTCGAGCAATTGATCGCCAGAGTCGTGGGCCTCATCGAAGCCCCGGCGCTGGGCCTCGACCTGCCGCTGGATGTGCGCGGCACGGCGTTCCAGGAGCGGGTCTGGCAGGCGCTGCGGGAGATACCGCCGGGCAGCACCGCCAGCTACGCCGACATCGCATTGCGCATCGGCGCGCCCAAGGCTGTTCGCGCCGTGGCTCAGGCGTGCGGCGCCAACAGCCTGGCGGTGGCCATTCCCTGCCATCGCGTGGTGCGCAGCGACGGCAACCTGTCGGGCTACCGTTGGGGTGTGGAGCGCAAGCGCGCGTTGCTTGAGCGCGAGACCCGGACTTAACGGACGCCGATGTAGACCGCAACCGATTCGGGGCCGGTATAGGCCTCGAAGTCGGTGGCGTAGCGCCGCTTGATCTGAGGGTTCGCTTCGAAGTAACGCCAGATCCGTCCCCACGTCGCGATGACGGCATCGGGCAACGCGCCCTGCCCTTCGAACACCAGGTATTCGCCGCTCTCGACCCGCACCGATTCGAAGTCGCCCCGTGGATCGGCGACCGCGACGCCCGCCGTCACATCGAACGCCCCGGACGCATCCGACTCATAAGCCGAGTACACGCCGTAGACCGGCGACTCGGTCAGCCTGCCGGGAATGGCCTCAGCCAGGCCTTCCTGGAAGAACCGGCCCCACATCGGGCCGATCTTCGCCGTGTGCCCGGCATGCTCGGCGTGATTGGTGGTGCGCACCCGCAATCCGGCCACCGTGAAACCATCGACATGCAGTTGTTTGAGTTCCATCGAAAGCGCCGCTCCGTGTATTCGAAGAACGGCCCCAGAGGGCCGTGATGGCGCTTACTGTGTCAGCGATTGACGTCCACCACAACCCGCCCGCGCAACTGGCCGGCCAGCAGTTTCGGCGCAGCGTCGATGGCTTCGCTCAAGGCGATTTCGTGGCTGATCAGCGGCAACAGGGCAAAATCCAGATCCCTGGCCAGACGATCCCATGCCTCGATCCGCCGGGCCTTGGGTTGGGTCACGCTGTTGATCCCGGCCAGCGTCACGCCGCGCAGGATGAACGGTGCGACCGTGGCCGGGAAATCCATGCCCTGGGCCAGCCCGCAGGCGGCGACCGTGCCTTCCGCGCGGGTAGCGGCACAGGCATTGGCCAAGGTGTGGCTGCCGACCGAATCGATCACCCCGGCCCAGCGCTCCTTGGCCAGCGGCCTGCCCGGTTCGGACAGGGTCGCCCGGTCGATGATGTCGCTCGCCCCCAGTTGCTTGAGGTATTGGTGCTCGGAAACGCGACCGGTGGACGCCACCACGCGATACCCGAGCCTGCTCAGCAAGGCGATGGCAAAACTGCCGACGCCGCCGTTGGCGCCCGTCACCAGCACTTCGCCCTGGTCCGGCGTCACGCCGTTGCGTTCCAGTGCCATGATGCACAGCATGGCCGTGTAGCCGGCGGTGCCGATGGCCATGGCCTGCGCCGCGGAAAACGCCTTCGGCAGCGGAATCAGCCAATCGCCGTTGAGCCGCGCCTTCTGCGCCAGGCCGCCCCAATGGCTTTCGCCAACGCCCCAGCCATTGAGCAGCACCGGGTCGCCGACCTTGTAGTCCGGGTGCGAACTGGCCTCCACGGTGCCCGCCAGATCGATCCCCGGCACCATCGGGAACTGGCGCACCACCGGACTGCTGCCGGTGATCGCCAGCCCGTCCTTGAAGTTCAGCGTGCTGTACGCCACGCGCACGGTCACATTGCCTTCAGGCAGTTGCCCGTCGCTGAGGGATTGCAGGCTGGCGCGGTAACCGCTGTCGTCTTTGTCGATCAGAATGCCGTTGAACATGACTGCCTCACAGGGAAGGAACTCGGGGTGTCGTGGCATTGAAATACCACACCGCAACACATTGCCACACACGACTATCCGCCAATTGGCTAATCCACCGGGTGATTCCAGTGCAGGCGACTATGCTTTCCGACGATCCCTTCACCCCCGAAGGCCTCATGTCGATGGAGCTGACAATGACCCGTCCCCGTTGGTTTCTCGCCTGTCTCATGCTGTGCCTGTTTACCTTGGGCAGCGCTTGGGCCGCGCCGGCTCCCGCGACCAAAGGCGCGGACACGGCAACCGGCGAGCCGACATGGCCGCAGGTCATCACCAGCGGCAACGCCAAGCTGACGGTCTATCAGCCGCAGCTCGACAGCTGGGACGGCTACACCCTCAAGGCCCGCGCCGCAGTCGAAGCCACCGGCGCCGACGGCAAATCGATCTACGGCATCGTCCAGTTCAGCGCCCACACGCTGGTGGACAAGGCCACCCGCTGGGTCGCCCTCGACCAGTACAACATCATCAAGGCCGACTTCCCGTCCGATGCGGGCCAGGCCGACACCTGGGTCGCGGCGCTGCAGAAGGATGCCGCCAACCGCAAGAAAACCATATCCCTCGATCAACTGGAGGCCGCTGTCGGGGTGCTCGCCGCCGAGCAGAAGGCCGACGCCGCGCCGCTGGAGAACACCCCGCCCGCCATCCTCAGTTCGGACGTCCCGGCGCTGCTGGTGTACATCGACGGCGAACCGGCCTACCGGCCGGTGGACGGCACCGGGCTGCAACGGGTGATCAACACCCGGCCGCTGCTGCTCAAGGACGGCCAGGGCAAGCACTACCTGCATGTGTTCGACGGCTGGATGGCCGCCGATCGGTTGAACGGCGACTATTCACGCCTGGCCTCGCCGCCTGCCGACCTGGAGAAGGCCAAGAAAGCCGCGATCGACAGCCGCCAGGTGGATCTGCTCACCGGCCAAGGCGATCCCAAGGACAAGGTGCCGAGCCTGGCCAAGCCGCCGCAGCCGAAAATCTTCATCGCGACCCAGCCGACCGAACTGATCGTCACCGACGGCGCCGCGCAGTGGCAGCCGATCCAGGGCACGAGCCTGCTGTATGTCAGCAACACCACCGGGCACATCTTCAAGGAGATCGGTGACCAGAACAGCTACGTGCTGATTTCCGGACGCTGGTTCCGCGCCGCCGACATGAACGGGCCGTGGACCTTCACCCCCGCCGACAAGCTGCCGGCGGACTTCGCCAACATCCCCGACGACAGCCCGAAAGAAAACGTCAAAGCCTCGGTGGCCGGCACGCCGCAGGCCAAGGAAGCGGCCATCGCCGCGACCATCCCGCAGACGTCGGCGATCAAGAAAAGCGCGGTGAAGATGACCGCCCCCGCCTTCGACGGCGAACCTCAGCTCAAGGCCATCACCGGCACCTCGCTGCAGTATGTGGTCAACAGCGCCACACCGATCATTCGGGTCGACGCCAACAGCTGGTACGCCGTGGAGAACGGCATCTGGTTCACCGCCACAAGCGTCAGCGGACCGTGGACGGTCGCAGGGTCGGTGCCGGCGGTGATCTATTCGATTCCGCCCAGCTCGCCCATGCACTACCTCACCTACGTCAAAGTCTATGAATCGAGCGGCGACACCGTGGTGGTCGGCTACACCCCCGGCTACCAGGGTTCCACGCTGGATCCGGCCACCGGCGTGGTGGTCTACGGCACCGGGTATCCGTACACGCCCTGGGTCGGCAGCGTGTGGTACGGGCCGCCGGTGACGTACGGCTTCGGCGTCGCCATCCGCTACACGCCGTGGACCGGCTGGACCTTCGGTTTCGGCTTCGGCTGGAGCTGGGGCGGCAGCACCGTGGCGATGGGCTGGGGCTGGGGCGCCTATCCGTGGTGGGGCAACTACGGCTGGGGTTATGCCTGGGGCCCGCACCTGTATCCGGCGCCGCTGGCCTGGGGCGGCGCCGCCTACGGCTACCGCGGCGGCGCCGTTGCCTGGGGCCCGGGCGGTTGGGCAGGCACCACCGGCAATATCTATAGGCAATGGGGCGACCGGGCGACGGTGAGCCGTTATGGCGCCGGCTACAACGCCTGGACCGGCAACCGCTGGGCCGGACAGGTCGGGGCCTCCTACAACTCGCGCACCGGCGTCTCGGCGGCAGGCCAGCGCGGCGCGGTGCACAACGTCTACACCGGCAACTACGCCGCCGGGCGCAGCGGCGCGGCAGTCGGCCCCGAAGGCGGCGCCATCGCCGGGCAGCGGGTCACGGCGGGCAATGCCCGCACCGGCTCCCAGGTCACGGCCAGCCGCGGCGCCGTGTACAACCCCAACACCGGCAACACCACCCAGTACGGCGGGATCCGCGGGCGCGACGGCGGCGCCGCGCGCATCGGCGACAACGTGTATGCCGGGCACGACGGCAATGTCTACAAGAAAACCGACGACGGCTGGCAATCGATGGTCAAGGGCGGCGCCACCCGCGCACCGGTCAACAACACGGCGCAACTGCAGAACCTCAACCGCGAGTCCGCCGCCCGCAACTTCGGCAATCAGCGCCTGAACGAATTCCACGATTCTTCGCGGGTGATGAACCGTTCGTTCGGTGGCGGCGGGTTCCACCGACGCTGAGGACCGCAAATCCCGGCTGGCCTTGCAGCCGGTTTTGCTGGTACAAAACCGGCTCTGCCGTCCCTGCCCGTTTTGTCGTTCGGAGAACCCTTTCCATGAGCCAATGGCTAGACACCCGCATTCTTGACCTCTTCGGCATTGAATTGCCGATCATTCAGGGCCCGATGGCCGGCGCCACGAACGCTTCCATGGTGATCGCCGCCTGCAATGCCGGCGGCCTCGGTTCGATGCCCGCCGCAATGCTGAGCATCGATCAGTTGCGTGAAGAGCTGAGAAACATCCGCCAGGGCACGTCGAAGCCGTTCAACGTCAACTTCTTCTGCCACCAGCCGCCGGCCCCCGACGAGCAGCGCGCCCGGGACTGGAAAAACCTGCTTGAGCCCTACTACCGCGAGCTGGGCGTCGATTTCGATGCACCGACCCCGGTGTCCAACCGCGCGCCCTTTGATGCGGCAGCGTGCGAGGTACTGGAAGAGTTCAAGCCTGAAGTGGTGAGCTTCCACTTCGGCCTGCCGGAGAAAACGCTGCTGGATCGGGTCAAGGCCACCGGTGCGAAGATCCTGTCGTCGGCCACCACGGTCGATGAGGCTGTCTGGCTCGAACAGAACGGCTGCGACGCGATCATCGCCATGGGCTACGAGGCCGGCGGCCATCGCGGGATGTTCCTCAGCGATGACCTGAGCAGCCAGGTCGGCACCTTTGCCCTCGTGCCGCAGGTGGTGGACGCGGTGAACGTGCCGGTGATCGCCGCCGGCGCGATTGCCGACGCGCGGGGCGTTGCCGCCGCCTTCATGCTGGGCGCATCGGCGGCGCAGGTCGGCACCGCCTATCTGTTCACGCCGGAGGCGAAGATCAGCGCCTCGCACCACAAGGCCTTGCGCACCGCCAAGGAAAGCGAGACCGCGATCACCAACCTGTTCACCGGCCGCCCGGCGCGGGGCATCCTCAACCGGGTGATGCGCGAAGTGGGCCCGATGTCGGCCAAGGCGCCGGCATTTCCGCTGGCCGGCGGTGCGCTGATGCCGCTGCGGGCCAAGGCCGAGGCGGAGTTCAGCAACCTCTGGGCCGGCCAGGCGTTCACGCTCGGGCGCGACATCGGCACCGCAGAGCTGACCCGGCAGTTGGCCGAAGGCGCATTGGCGAAACTGACGGGCCGATGATCCCGGCCGGGCGAAAGCTCGGTCCCTTCGCCCGGCACCGAATCACGCTTTCCGTTTGAAGGCGTTTCGCTATATAGTCGCCTATATAGCGAATCCCCCCTCGCATCGGCGCAGTCCGCCTCCAACAACAACTGCCCACTGCACACGCCAACCACGGAGCTGTTACATGACCATTCGTGCCTCACGTTTTGCCCCCGCTTGCCTGGCTTCCCTGATCGCCGTCTTCACCGTGGGCGCCGCCCAGGCCGATGAAGTGCAAGTGGCTGTCGCAGCGAACTTCACCGCGCCGATCCAGGCCATCGCCGCCGATTTCGAGAAGGACACCGGGCACAAACTGGTGGCCGCCTACGGCGCGACCGGCCAGTTCTACACCCAGATCAAGAACGGCGCGCCGTTCGAAGTGTTCCTGTCCGCCGACGACACCACGCCGGAAAAGCTCGAAAAGGAAGGCGACACGGTCAAGGGCTCGCGCTTCACCTACGCCATCGGCACCCTGGCGCTGTGGTCGGCCAAGGAAGGTTATGTCGACGCCAAGGGTGACGTCCTGAAGAAGAACGAGTACCAGCACCTGTCCATCGCCAACCCGAAAGCCGCGCCTTACGGCCTGGCCGCCACCCAGGTGCTGGACAAGCTGAAACTGACCGACGCCACCAAAGCCAAGATCGTCGAAGGCCAGAACATCACCCAGGCCTATCAGTTCGTGTCCACCGGCAACGCCGAGCTGGGCTTTGTCGCCCTGTCGCAGATCTACAAGGACGGCAAGGTCAGCAGCGGTTCGGCATGGATCGTTCCGGCCAGCCTGCATGATCCGATCAAGCAGGACGCGGTGATCCTGAACAAAGGCAAGGACAGCGCCGCCGCCAAGGCCCTGGTGGATTACCTCAAAGGCCCGAAAGCCGCTGCGGTGATCAAGTCCTACGGATATCAGCTGTAAATGTCGCTTTCGAGTGCCGATTTCGCGGCGATCTGGCTGACCCTGAAGCTGGCGTCCCTGACCACCGCGATCTTGCTGGTGGTCGGCACTCCGATTGCCCTGTGGTTGTCGCGCAGCCGCTCCTGGCTGCGCGGCCCCGTCGGTGCGGTGGTGGCCCTGCCCCTGGTGCTGCCGCCGACCGTCATTGGCTTCTACCTGCTGCTGGCGCTGGGCCCCAACGGGTTCATCGGCCA
Source organism: Pseudomonas sp. NPDC089534 (assembly GCF_044749305.1). NCBI lineage: Bacteria > Pseudomonadati > Pseudomonadota > Gammaproteobacteria > Pseudomonadales > Pseudomonadaceae > Pseudomonas > Pseudomonas sp. NPDC089534. The sequence continues at coordinate 37,531 of NZ_JBIVHR010000017.1, forward strand.
GTTCACCCAATGGCTGGGGTTCGGCACCCTGACGTTCAGTTTCACCGGCCTTGTGGTCGGCTCAGTGCTGTATTCCATGCCGTTCGTGGTGCAGCCGCTGCAGAACGCTTTCTCCGCCATCGGCACCCGCCCGCTGGAAGTGGCCGCGACGTTGCGCGCCAATCCCTGGGACACGTTCTTCAGCGTGATCCTGCCGCTGGCCCGCCCCGGCTTCATCACCGCCGCGATCCTCGGGTTTGCCCACACCGTCGGCGAATTCGGCGTGGTGCTGATGATCGGCGGCAACATTCCCGACAAGACCCGCGTGGTCTCGGTGCAGATCTACGACCACGTCGAGGCCATGGAATATGCACAGGCCCATTGGCTGGCCGGGGCCATGCTGGTGTTTTCGTTTTTGGTGTTGCTGGCGCTCTATTCCAGCCGCAAGACCCGCGCCGGCTGGAACTGACGGATGATCGACGCGCGCTTGACCCTCTCCTATTCCGGCTTCAGCCTGGACGTCGACCTGCATTTGCCCGGCCGCGGCGTGACGGCGCTGTTCGGCCAGTCCGGCTCAGGCAAGACCACTTGCCTGCGCTGCATCGCGGGCCTTGAGCGAGCCGAAAAAGCCTTCATCCGGATCAACGACGAAGTCTGGCAGGACAGCGACAAAGGCCTGTTCGTGCCCCCGCACAAACGGGCGCTGGGCTACGTGTTCCAGGAGGCCAGCCTGTTTCCCCACCTGTCGGTGCTGGCCAATCTGCAGTTCGGCCTCAAGCGCATCGCCCGGCGAGAGCGCCGGGTCGACCTGGGGCAAGCCACCGAACTGCTGGGGATCGGCCACTTGCTGGACCGGCATCCGCAGAACCTGTCCGGCGGCGAACGCCAGCGCGTCGGCATCGCCCGGGCGCTGCTGACCAGCCCGAAGCTGCTGCTGATGGACGAGCCTTTGGCCGCCCTCGACAGCCAGCGCAAGAACGAGATCCTGCCTTACCTGCAACGCCTGCACGACGAACTGGACATTCCGGTGCTGTACGTCAGCCACGCCCAGGATGAAGTCGCACGGCTGGCCGACCATCTGGTGCTGCTGAGCAACGGCCAGGCGCTGGCCAGCGGCCCCATCGGCGAAACCCTGGCCCGCCTCGACCTGCCGCTGGCCCAGGGCGACGATGCCGGCGTGGTGATCGAGGGCCGCGTCAGCGCCTACGACGCCGACTACCAATTGCTCAGCCTGCAATTGCCGGACACCTTGATGAACATCCGTGTGCCCCATGCGCCGATGGATATCGGCCAGCCGCTGCGCTGCAAGGTGCAGGCACGGGACATCAGCCTCTCGCTGCTCGAGCCGGAACACAGCAGCATCCTCAACCGGTTGCCGGTCACGGTGGTGAGCGAACTGGCCGGAGATAACGCGGCACACGTCCTGATCCGCCTGGATGCCGGCGGCACGCCGCTGCTGGCGCGCATCACCCGGTACTCCCGGGATCATCTCGGCGTACACCAAGGCCAGCGGCTCTGGGCGCAGATCAAGGCGGTGGCCGTGCTGGCGTAAATCGCTCGGCACGTCGGCCGGCGCGCGCGGTCAATCGGCATAACAGCCCGATTCCAGGACGTCCGACATGGCCGACACCCCCCACACCGAACCCCTGCCGCCCGGCCTGCATTACGTCGATGACAGCGGGCCCGGCATCACCCGCAAGCAGGTGCGCGGCACTTTCCGCTACTTCGACCCCGCAGGCCGGCGCATCACAGACGCGGACGAAATTCTGCGCATCAATGCCCTGGCGGTGCCGCCGGCCTACCTGGATGTGTGGATCTGCCCTGACGCCCACGGCCACCTACAAGCCACCGGACGCGATGCCCGGGGCCGCAAGCAGTACCGCTACCATCCGCGTTGGCGCGAAGTGCGCGATGCCGACAAGTACGCCCGGCTGCGCGAGTTCGGCCTGGCGCTGCCGAAACTGCGCAAACGGCTGGAAGCCATGCTGCTGCCGCCCGGTTTCAGCCGCGACAAGGTCATGGCCACGGTGATCACGCTGCTGGACACCACGCTGATCCGCGTCGGCAATGCGCAGTATGCCCGAGCCAACCGTTCGTTCGGGCTCACCACCCTGCGCAACCGGCATGTCGAGGTCAACGGCAGCGCGATCCTGTTCCAGTTCCGCGGCAAGAGCGGCATCGAGCACCGGATCACCGTCAGGGACCGGCGCCTGGCGCGGATCATCCGGCGCTGCCTGGAGCTTCCGGGACAAGACCTGTTCCAGTACCTGGACGAAAACGGGGAGCGGCACACCGTCACGTCCTCCGACATCAATGCCTGCCTGCAAGCCCTCACCGGCGCCGACTTCACCGCCAAGGACTACCGCACCTGGGCCGGCAGCGCCCTGGCGCTGGCGATTCTGCAGGAGCAGCGGTGGGCGTCCGAAACCGAAGCGAAGCACCAGGTGATGGACATGATCAAGCACGTCGCCCGCGCGCTGGGCAACACGCCGGCGGTGTGCCGCAAGTGCTACATCCACCCGGCGCTGATCGAGCGGTTCATGCTCGGCGAACTGACCGGGCTGCCGCGCCCGCGGGTGCGCAAGGGCCTGCGCGCCGAAGAGGTCGCACTGGCGATGTTCCTGGAGCGCGAAGGCGTGACGGAGGTGGTTTGAACCACTGGCCGACGAAGCGGCCTGTCCGTTTTTTGCACGTTCGGCACAGGGTTCTATAGTTGATCTGACACGAATTCGCTGTGGTGACGCCATGGAAAGCATTTTCATCGTCAAGCGCTGCAACCGGATCATCATCCACGGTCGGCGCGCCGGGGAAAGCCTGCACGAACCCGCCGAGGCCATCGGCTGGTTCCGCATCTGCGACACGCGCACCGGCGGATTCATCGGCGACGGCTACGACCTTGAGGAAGACGCCCGGCGCGAATGCCGCCGGCTCAACGAAGTCAGCTCGCCGTTACCGGCCCGATAGAACTGCGGCTGATGCGGTTCGTTTGCGGGTCTATACTGAAACCAGCTGAAGGAGCGGCGCCCCATGGCAGAGAGCTCGCGTGTCGCGGGCTTTTTGCTGCTTTGCCTTTTCCGCTCCGGTACGGCGGTTTCATGAACGGAGGTGCTCCATGTCCGAAAAAGAGTCCATCACCACCCTCCTCACCCTGCTCGACGCACGGCAGGCTCGCCTGGCGGCGGCCTGCAAGGAGATCGCCGACTGGGTCGACCATCAAGGCGGCCATCCCACCGCCCTGCGCATCCGTGATCGCCTGAACGACATCGAGAAGGACACGCCGCTGATCCGCAGCACCCTGTCCGCCCTCAAGCCTGTCGACCGGCCACTGCCACGGTTCAGATGATCCGGCAGCTCACACTGCGGTTCGTGGATGCCTGACTGTTGCGGCGCATTGCATGCCCACTGTACCTGCTTGTCTGCGGTAACCACCGGTTAGCATGAGCGCTTCCCTCAAAGGAAGCCCGACCGATGCCGGACGCCGCCAATCTCTACCTGTTCATCGCTGCCGCGCTGTTGTTGCTGATCGTTCCCGGCCCCAACATGGCGATCGTCACCAGCCATGCACTCGCCCACGGTTGGCGTGCAGGCCTTGCCGCCGCGCTGGGTATCACCCTGGCCGATGTGCTGATGACCCTCGCGGTCAGCGCCGGGCTCGGTGCACTGGTGATGAGCTGGACACCCGCCTTTGACTTGCTGCGCTGGGGCGGCGCCTGTTATCTGCTGTGGTTGGCTTGGCAGGCCCTGAAGACGGCCCCTGCCGAAGGCGAAGCGCAAGCGACGCAGGCATCGCTGCGCAAGGTGTTCGCCCAGGCCACGCTCAACAGCCTGCTGAACCCCAAGGCGCTGCTGTTCTTCATGGTGTTCCTGCCGCAGTTCGTCAGCCCGTCGGGCGCCAACATCACCTTGCAGTTGATGTTCCTTGGTGTGCTGCTGGCGCTGATCGCGCTGGTTTTCCACGCCCTGCTCGCCTGTGGCGCCGGTCACTTTCACGGGCGCCTGTCCGCCGGCCGGCTTTCGAAGCGCCTGGGAAGCTATGGCTTTGCGGCAGTCATGACCGCCCTTGCGGCGCGCCTGTTGCTGCTCGGTCGCCCGGCTTAACCCTTCAGGACGAACTCAAGAACTTCACAAAAATCAGTTCAGGGTCATCCAGGTCCAGGTTCTCTACGATGCCGCTCGCTTGATACCCAAGCCGGGTCAGCAATTGCCGCATGGGCCCGTTTGAGGCGTTGGTGGAGGTAAAGATTTTCCCTGCGCAGGTGACGCGCTCCAAATGGGTCACGATTTGCTGCCCCACACCGCAGCGCCTGTGAGTGCTCGAAACCATCACCAGAGCAATGAACCATTGCCCGAAGAACTGCCTGCTCAAGCAGCCGAAGCCGACCAAAGCGCTTTCGTCGGCGGCCTCACAGGCAACCCAGCACTCGAATGAACCCACCGCCCTTTCGATCCATTCACGGCGGCCGGCATCGTTTGCCGCCATTGGATCGATACGGAACAACCCCTCCAGATCGCTCAAGACGGCCTGCCTGATCCGCCAGCTCATGATCGTTTCCCTCCGGTCAGATGTACCAAGATGCAAAAGGCGGACTCAACCCTCACACGCCTCTCCCTGATGCCCCATGAAAGATAACCCAGTGCACTCCGGCAACGATCAAGAGAGCGCGCAGGCAGGCGCCTAAACCTCTCGCCAAGCCGCGCGGATGTACGGTCAGTGGAAATACAGGATCCATAGGCAGTAGCATTACGCCTCCACGCAACACATCCCCTGTCCTGTCTCAGGCATTTCGCCAATGATCAGGATCCTTGAAAAGCATCGGAACGATTTATTCATGGAAGTAGCCAGAACATCCCTGATGATGCGACGAATGGGTGCCTACATCGTCGACATGAGCGCAATAGTCATCACCCTTCACGGAATGAACCTGGTCGATCTTTACTTTGGATGGATTTTTCAAACGGCCGTGTACTTGCTCTACTTTGCGCTTGCCGAATGGCGCTGGAGCGGCAAGACGCCGGGTAAGTTTGTCTTCCGAATAGCCGTGATCAATGGCGCCGGCGATCCACCGACTTTTATCCAGGCGCTGATTCGGGGCATCACCCGGCACATAGAAGCGCTCTTGGGGATCATCACACTCTTTATCCTCACCCATTCCGATCGGTGCCAGCGGGTCGGCGATATGCTCGCCAGGACGTATGTGATCCCGACCAAAGACTTGGCCCAGATACAGACCGCAATTCGCGACTACCGGATTGAGTAAATGAGAAGCCCGGATGAGTCCGGGCGTTCCTCGGCTCCACGAGTCTCTCTGCCTGAGCTGCCCTTGCTCTCCCATCAGCCAACGGCGTGCAATGGCCTGTCGCGGTCAGTAAACAGACAATCAAAGGATTCAAGCCAGTACATGCGGATCATTCGAACTGGAACAGTTTTAACGGGCGAATACGCCGGCTGGAGGGTAGAGATTCAGGATGACCGCGAAGGGCAAACGGGAGGTTATTACCTGTTCCTGGTGCAAGGCGACTCAAACGGTTTCGATTCTTGGTTTGAGCGCATAGAGCAGTTGCAGCAGCAAATTTCAGAACTCGACGTTCGCTGGAGTTAGGTTCCACCTCTCTCTTTCCCGTTCAACATCAGCCGCTACAAAGGCAAATTGCGAACCGCTGTCAAAATGGCGAGCCGGAAACGAACAAGGGTTTGCATCAGCTTTCGCCCGCAAACCCTTGATTTTAGATGGTGCCCGAAGCCGGAATCGAACCGGCACGCCCTTACGAGCGGGGGATTTTAAGTCCCATGCGTCTACCAGTTTCGCCATTCGGGCGGTAGCGCGGTGTTGCCTTGCCCTTCCCCCATCCGTCTGGATGAGCGCGGGGGCAACAGAGGGGGAAATATATACATCACTCCCCTTTGAAGCAAGTTGGCAAACGCCGTTTTCAGGACTGAATGTTGCCAGCGCTGAAAATAAAAAAGCTCCGTAAATCATGGATCTACGGAGCTCATTTAAAGTGGAGGCCGAGGTCGGAATCGAACCGGCGTAGGTGGATTTGCAATCCACGCCACAAAGCCATGTAGATCAATAGGTTAGCACAAAATGCGTTCCGCAAGCTACTGATTTGTGTCGCGCTACAAAGCGCGCTCCTGCGCAGTGGCAATTGCCGTTGCGGAACACCTTTTCGCACCCAACACAACCAGGCGTGTCAGCTGCCAGGTCGCTTGAAAGCTGCCCATGAATTCGCATGAGCCCGATCAGAGACTGCGCCTTCTAGCTTGAGTGGTGGCCGCATGGTCCGCCGAAACGTATCAGGATGATCAAGGAGATGCTTTTTGGGTACTTAGGCGGTATAGCCCCCCATGATCGGCTACGACGTACCCGCCCAGATCTGGTCTGTACGATGATGGATCGGACAGGTAATTCGTCAAATCCCCATAAATAAAGGCCCATCTACCACCCACAAAGACCTGTACCAGTTACGTACCAGTAATATTTTTTTTCAAAGAATTCCGCCTCTTGCCTTGCACTCTGTAGCAATTTTTAAGCAGTCATTTTCAGCTCCCATCCAGACACTACCGACACTGTCAGAACTCACTCTCATTTTGAGGGAGTTTGGTGCAAGCCTCAGTCGCCTTCCCTTTGAACTAGCCTGCCCGCCCAGATCGAGTTGGCAATATTCGGTCCGGCTCGATGGAGGTTCTTTGATCTTTAGCACCAACACCCAACCGAACTTTTTAGTTTACCATCAATCGAAAAACAAAGAACTTACGTCATCTTGCTTTGCTGAACGGCGCTTTTTCATTTTTTTAAACTCCCCATTAACAGCCGAAAACTCTCTCACACAAAAATCAGCAAGACCTGACTCAGCAATAAGCTTAAGCAACTCCGGATCAAAACTGTCAATATCATCCAATCCCAATTCGCCATCGAATTCGTCTAATCGCCGGGCCAAAGCCTGATCTTTTTCAACTTTTTTCGTTGAATATCGCGGCTGAATGTCGTACAAACGCAGGACGACATCAACGAGAGCCTCATTAATATTAAGTTCAGCATTACCTAAAAACGCAACATCTTTGCTTCCTTCATTATCAAAAGAACAAACTCCATTATACAATGCCGCTAATAGTTTAACTCGCCCAAGATCGCTTTTAGGTGCAGGATCATACTGTTCAAAAAGAGATGTGAGAGCAGGAATTAACCAAGCCTCCTCAAGCATTCCTTTATTAATATCAAACACCATCGGAATTACATCATCTCTCTGATTTGAAAATGCAATCTTTTGAATCAATTCAAACTTTCGACTACCTGAAAAGTCCACCAAAAAAAGTGCCGTAAAGTACTCTTGGAATGACCTGTGTGTGAAAGCTATATTTAGCCCATCACGCTGCATGATACAGATATTATCAAGTAAATCATTGAGAAAATCTTTTTCAGATGTACTGACGCCGCTTAACTTCACAGCCTTTGACACATAGGAAACAGCGTTTGCATTGTCAAATGCGTATTTCTTCTCCGCATAGCTTAGAGCACAAAACGCAGACAAAACTTTTTTAAAATCATCAATCGGCAAACCAGTAAAAGACTTTCTTTTGAATAGACTTTTCAACGAGTCATGCTTATTGAAGAGTGTCTGGAAAGCTTGCTCGTAAAACAAATGAATCTTATTAGGGATCTCGGCGAACTGTTCATAAGTTAACAACATCATGGTAAGCAACAAAGGATTTTCCGCAAAACTTCTATGCCTCTCAAACAACGAAAGCTCTAATTCCTGCAAAAATTTCTTCTTTATTTCCACATCATAATTTAATTTACCTACCAGAGACTTCGCCTTCTTTAAGTCTAAAGGACGCATATCATATTGGTAAAAGGCCTCCCATGATGAAAAACGACCATCTGGCCTACTAGATACAAGAATCATAACATTAATATATTTATTGGATATATTTAAAAGCTCAGCTTCAAATTTATCCCTTTTATCTAGGGCCAACTCATCAAACCCATCAAAAATCAATAAAACCTTACCTAGCTTCATCGACCCTTCAAGTTGCTCCAAGGAGAATCCCGACTCAAAATCAGCCAACATACTGCACAAGTAAACAAGGACTGAAGTTTCGGGAATGGAGTTGAGATGTCGAAGCTCTATAAATACAGGAAAAACACCTCGCGGGCGCTCGATCAAGTCCATAAAGATACTCTTACAAAATGTAGACTTACCCGACCCCGCACTACCATTAATTATAATCCGCTGCTTTACCTCTATAAGATCTAAAACTTTTGACTCAGAAAGCACCTCTTTAGCCCCACTTAAAAGATCCGTACGGACGTAAAAATCTCGTAAAGGAACCGGCTCCCCTCTATACAAGAGAGTTTTCGTTTTTGAATACCTATCATAATGATTTAAAATATATTTAGTGAAACACACATCTAAATTTACTTTAAGTTTGTCTACTACGGATTTTGAAAGCGCCTTAGCCCCAGAAAATATTGGCGCTCCAAACTGCTTTACCAACTCAGGAACAATTTTATTTATATCCAACTCTGAAGACATACCCACTCCTTATGAAAATATTACACACATCAAAGCATAACGCCTTCAAACCTTTGAATACCAACCTCTCAAGCGTTGCTTCAACCCGTCAGCAGATGATCCATCATAATTACTCAACGACCCGCTCCAAACTCAACAGGCTAATTATTCCGTGCCTAAGCCTTAGTCATTTCTCGGCGCGGAAACGTAAACCACATAGACGTAGGTTTTGAAAGGCTTTTCTTCAGCGAAAGCCCCCTTGGATAGAGCGTGCCGGCGCCGAGAATGGATAAACCGATTTTCTTCAGCATGGGATTCCTCCGTCATCCTAATTGATAGCCCGATGCTATCAGTCCATTTCGTGGCTGTCTCACCTGATTAGGTTGTATTTCCGCCGGATATCGCTGAGCCCGACGAGTCGTTCCTGAGAAACCCTACCCACCTTCCAGCCTCACCGATCCAGCACCCTCAATACCCCAATCTACGCCACACCCGCAGCACTCTTTGGCCGTTTCTCCGCCGCACCATGATGGATTGGGCATAGCCCACCCGCTCGGCCCTGTTCTAGCGTCTCTTCCGACATTCCAGCCTTTCTCTTGTAGCAATTTCTAAGCAACCAACGCCCTTTCGACACGCTATGCTGAGCCAGTCTTGAAGGGAGGCGATGCCATGCCAGATGAATATTCGTTATCAGATGTGCTGGAAAGGATCTACCAGAATCAGCTTGGATTGGAGGCAGCACTCATGGAGTTGACGCTTCAAGCTGAAAGGCAGGGACTGACCGAAGTCGGGGAAAATGTTCGTGGAAGCTTGTGGAAGATTGGAGAGAACGCCGGCCACATCAGACAAGGCCTGGCAAAGCTTCGGAGTAAAAATCTTTGAGAGTCGACACTCTACATCCGAGAAAGCTGTGGAGGATCAGAATTTGAGCCCCTTCTGCTGGCATCCGTGAACAGCTGCAACTGGCCAAGAGGCTCCTGTGGCGTAAGGCAGCTAACGGCCAGAAGCTGCCGCTTAATGGTGTCTATCAAGCCCGGGGCGCTTCACTTTGATCATTGTTCAACGCCCGCTTTGTTTTGGGCTTTTTTTCTTTTCGTCGAATAGATGTCAACCATACGCTATCGCCGCCAATGTAGGTCGCAAGGAAAACGAGGAGAATGTATACAAAAAAAGCGAATTAATTAATCGAGTGACGAAGAATAGTCCGATCTATTTTTTCAAATTATACTAGACCAAGAAGGCAGCAAATCCAACCTGCCGCCACTCCCTGAGCGAGTACAATTATTATCATTTTTTGCTAGACGAAAAATCTGCCGTGAAGCTGCTCATAATCTTTCGAGTAGTTTTCAATCAAGCTTGTGAATCTGCTCAGTGCAGAGTCGATGGTGCATCTGGTTTCTTTGTTTGTATCTAGCATCTGATTGATGGTTAAGGCAACGAGTCCAGAATGCTTTCCAGGAATATTGGATAGTTTCTCTAGCTGAATAGGCTCTAGAAGATTTTCGTTCGTCACAAGTGGATTCCTGCCAGTATACATTTGCGCAAAAACAAGGCCAAGTTGAAATATATCGGACCTCAAATCAAGATTTGATTCTTGTTTTGCATATGAGATTAACTCGGGTGTTCTGTAGAAACGCGGCATGGCGAAATACCCCTCAAAGTCTACTAAATCCTCACTATCGACTTCGGGTTCTATTTTTTTGATCAGTCCAAAATCGCCAAGATATGCCGTTAGATTATCAATAAATATATTTTGCGGCTTAATATCTCTATGGATGATATTTTGTTTATGGAGAGCTTGCAAAGCAGACAAAAGCTGGCAGGAAAACAGCAAAGCTTTTCCAAAATCCAGCTGACCGTTTCCAAGCTCGCCATGCATGGTTTTCGGCATGAAATCTTGAACTACGAAGGGGCGATCAGCAAAAGTACCTTCATCCAAAAGTCTCATTAAATTCGGATGATTCGCCTCCCGAAGAAACAACGCCTCTTGCAAAAATCGTTCCCTTCTTTTAGTGGAGGACATCTTATGAAAAACTTTAAGAGCAAAAAAACCACCTCTAAGAGGCCCGCCGGTACCCATTACCAGAAATGCCGTTCCATTACCACCCTTACCAAGAAACTTAAAATTCTTAAACCAGTTCTCGGAGGTTTTAATCGCCTTGTACTGTTCTAGATAAAAATTGTCGCCTATAACTTCCGATGTCATATTGTGCCTTTTGTTTACTTTAAGAAGCTAACTTAATCCCTATAGGGCGGGGCCAACAAAATACGATTAAGATTTACGACCCCACCAATTACTTCCAGTAACTATGTATTCTTTAGAAAAAAACTCACCTTCTTGACTCAGGAGCAAAATTTGGTCGACACTGAGCGGAACCACTTTAAGCTGATTTAAAGGATCAATAGGATTGATGAGTCGCTCAAACTGAGGGCTAAGAGTTTCAAAAGTTCCATCACTGAAACTCAACCTAAGTCGCCGCTCATCCTGATCTAAAAATATTTCAAACTTTCTTGTAGTTGTTGAGTAACCGTCATATATTTCCCCACAGCCACCTGCAAATTCAGATAGAAACTTCGGGGCAGCCCCCTTCTCTACACTCAGCGTGAGATTTACTTCCCCGTCAAGGCCGCGTGTTTTTTTGAGCGAGGTATAAATTTTATAAATATTAGCCACTTTTTCTTCCTTGATTTTAAGCATCTATGCAGATCAAGATGCACTTACTATTATCATGGTTTGACTTTGCACGGTTTTACCAGCTTGAGATGCAAGTCAGCAGTCGCCAACAGATGGTGCCAGCCCGTAGTCGTCGCTGGCAATAGGCAGCTATGGGTCGAAAGCAGCCTTTTGTTACTGGCAACTTCTGGCCGATAGCAGCCCCTTACGGGCGACCGCTTTCGGCCGTAGGCTGCCGTCATTGCAGCTCGTCGCCTCACCATCGCTTACCGCCTTGCCTCGATTACTGTATATCCAAACAGCACGCAACAAGGCCCTACTGTGGATCCCACCGAAATCGAAAACACCGACGACTGGCTCGGCTGCCCAACACCGCTCGAAACCTGCCGGCACCAGCTCAGGATGTACGAGAACGAGTTCGAGGAACTGTCCCTGCAACTACGCCAGCAGCGGGAGCGGATTTTCAAGCTTGTTCAGATGCACGCCGAAGCGGCGGCCGAATGCGAAAAGCTCAGGGCGCAACTAGCCCAGGCGGTCAAGGCAGCGGAAGAAGCCAGCCGCCGCGCCTGCGACATAGAGACCAAGAGCAACTGGGAGTTGATGGCGAGCAACAAGCACATCAGCCACCTGACTGAAAGGCTGGAAGCTGCGACCGGGATCTCCGTGAGAACGGGACAGCCAATCGACCGCAGATCGGACTCACGCCAGCCATAGCCTTCAGTTCGACATCCAATGCATCACTGCCAGTACAACTGCGACCCAGACGATCGTCATCAGGACGATGTATCCCGCGAGTTGCTTATCCATAGGCGCTTCGGTGTTGATGAACTATTGAGAGTGATTTACTTATGACCGACCTGAAGCACATTCGATCCCTGCTCTAGGGCTCGGATGTAGCCCTGGCACGCTTTCAGCGCGATTAGCCCCCGGTCGCCTTCGTCTGTGATGGCGACAATTCGTTGAGCATGCGCCGGGTTAAGTTCGGCTCTTGCGGGGCCATGAACCACGCCGCCGGTGGCGGTGGTGGCTGGCACCGCACTGTTGCCGCCGGCATCGACGGGGGCGAGTAGGACTGACAGGCGCAGATCAGCAGTGGCAAGGCGGTCGCGCAGGCGACCTTGATCACGTTGGGCATCGCTCAAGGCTCGGTAGTGGGTTTGCTCGCTGGTCGCCAGGCGCTGCTCCAGCACCTGGCGTTTGTCCTGTTCGGCCTGCTGCGCGGCGGTAGCGGCCAGGGTCAGTTGGTTGAGAGCTTCAGTCTGCAGGCGTGCCTGCTCCACCAACTGCTCGCCGTAACGCCAGTCCTGCACCTGCCAGGCCAGTGCGGCGGATCCGCCGGCAACGGAGGCCAGCAGCACGCCCATGGCCAGCAGCCGGTACGGCGCCGGGATCAATTCGCCGAGGCGCATAGCACTGCCCTCGCCCGCTCCCACAACTGCAGACGATCCTGCAGGCCGTTCAGCCCGCCGTTGATCTTGCGGGTGATCTCCTCGAACTCGCCCTGGTCCGCCAAGGCATTCAGCCCGCGAACCCACCAGAACCAGGCGGCCGACTCGGCGGCCCACTGAGGCAGCTCCAGCAACTCAGGGGTGCGCAGCAGACGCTCGTCGCCGAACAGCGCCAGACTGCAGCGCAGGTAGTTGTTGTGGCCGGTGACCTGGATCAGCCCCCGGCCCCGGTAGCGCTGGCCGTCGCCGTCGGCCTCGGGCGTATTGCCCAGTCTCGCGGCCAGGGTGCCGATGTCGTACTTGCTCAGGTACTGGTCGCCGCCCAGCTCGCGCACATAGTTGAGCTGGCCCGACTCGTGCCCGACCTGGGCCAGGAACGCGGCCTGCCGCCGGGGCGTGTCGATCTGCCGGTGAACCATTGCCGCGTTGAGCGCGGAAACAAAAACGCCTGCTTGGCGGCGGGCGTTGGGCATGATGCGTTGCAGCTGTTGTTCCGTCAGTGACATGGGGTTCTCCTCGTCTTTGGGGATGCGGCGCGACTGCTAGAGCTGAACGACCTTCAGATCCTTCGCCGCCTTTTTCTTCTTGCCTTTGGCTTTCGCCTTGCCCTTCTTGCCGCCGTTGCACTCGACCGTCGTGCTCCAGCCGGCCTGGGTGAATACTTGCTCCACCGAGTCGACCAGGTACTCGCCGTCGAGCCCGACCTTGAAGCCCTGGGCGTTGATCGTCCGTTCGGCGAACAGGTCGGTGCGTCCCGCCATCTCCAGCCGAACGCCGGCCGTGGAGCGGTTGAACGCGGTGAGGCGGGCCTGGGCCGCCGCTTCGGCGGCAGACTTGTTCGGGTGGATGTGGCGGTCGGTGTGCACCGGCGGCAGGCCGTCCGGCGACTCGTCGTTGTCGAGGGTGACCACGGCGAGCTTGCCGGTCTTCTTGTCCTGGTGCTTGGCGGAGACCGCCTTGTGGGTGTTGCGATCCCCCAGCCTGAACTGGAACCGGCCGACGTCAGGGCGCTGGATCGTCACCACGCCAAACGCCTTGCCCGAGGCGCTCTGCCCGCCTTGGCGCGGCATGACCAGCAGCTTGCCGTCGGCGACCTTCGCCGTGCAGTCGTACTGCTTGGCTAGCCGGGTGATGAAGTTGAAGTCCGACTCGTTGAGCTGGTCGGCTCGCGGCACCTTGGTCTGCACCGGGCACACCGCCTGCCATCCGTTTCGGGCGGCGACGTCGGCGACGATCCGCGACAGCGGCACGTTCTCCCAGCTGCCGCTGCGGGTGGTCTTGCCGCTGCCGCGCATGTCGCTGGCCTTGCCGGTGATCACCAGCGTGTCCGGCGGACCGGACAGCTCGATCTCGTCGACGACGTAGCGGCCGATGCGGGTCAGCTTGGTTTCCGCGTAGCCCAGGTAGATCTCGATGCTGGCCCCGCGAGGAGGCAGCACCACCGCGCCGTCGCGGTCATCGATGCGCAGTTCGAACTCGTCGGACTCCATGCCAGGCTTGTCGGTGGTCTTGAGCTGCAGCAGCCGGTCGTTGATGCGCTGGGTGATGTCGGCGCCGTCGGCGACGACGCGAAAGGTTGGGGTCATGATTCCATCCAAAGGAAGGCCCGCGCTGGGCGGGCCGGTTGAGTCGATCAGCGGCAGGCAGGCATGGCGTCAGCCCCACAGCATCACTTCGCTGTCGTCGGGCGGCGGCAGGTCCGGCAGCTCGATCACGATGCCGGCGCGGTACGGCTGCGGCTCGTCGGCCAGCCCCTGGTTGGCGTCCAGCACCGCCTCCACGGTGCCGTTGAGGTGCCCGTAGGCGTGGTAGCAAAGGGTGTCGAGCAGGTCTCCGTCAGACGTTCTGCAGGTCGTCGCCATAGCGCACAAACTCCAAGGTGAACGCCTGCTTGCGCGGGATCCCGCCTTGCAGCAGCGCGCTCTGTTCTTCATCGATGTTCTTCAGGCACCAGGTGCCCAGCACGTCGCCGTAGCCGGTGGTCAAGGTCAGCGGCTGGAGCCGGGCACCCAGGCTGCGCAGGGTGTCCAGTTGTCGGATTCCGCCCTTGAAGCCGGGAAAGATCGCCCCCTTGAGGGTGATCTTTTCCTCGCCGATGCCCACCCCCTGCTGCGCCGGCCGCCGGGTCAGGCGCTCCTGCGAGGCCCAGCGGTACTCCGTCGAGCGCCGCAGCTCGTCGAAGGCGGCGGTGTCCAGGTTGAAGTAGTACGGCACCGCCTTGGGATCCAGCGGCTGCATGATCAGCAGGTGCGGGAACGGCTTAACCGCCTCGGGCACCGGCGTGGCGTCGCCGGCCAGCGCACCGGTGGGCAGTATGTTGCCCAGCGAAGGGCTGACCTTGCCCGCGATCTTGTTGATCGCGGTGGATGCCCGGGCCGCCTGTTCCTTCAGCTCGCCCATGCGCTCGTCAATCTGTGACAGGGCGCGGGTGGCCTTGTTGTAGGTGGCCACCACCTGGCCGACCTTGGCCTGGGCGGCGTTCACCCCGCGCATCACGCGCTGCAGCTTTTCCCCGACCGCCGGACCGACAATCGGGATGCTCTCAAGCTCCGAGGCCGCGCCGCTGATCTCGCTGATCGCGCCGTTGACCGGCCCCATCATGCCGTCGAGGCTACGCCGTCCGGTCTCCCCCGCTGCCGCCAGTTGCTTGAGCCCTGACTGCAGCTGTTCCATGTAGGCCATCAGCCCTCCTTACACATGCGGTTCGTCGTACAGCGTGCGGTTCTGCAGCTGTTGCGTGGCCTGCTGCATCTGCTGCGCGATGTAGGGCTGCAGCTCCCGTGCCATTTGGGCTGGATCCTTGACGTCGCCCTGCACGGTGATCTGCAGCGGCGCCGTGATCTCGACCCGTTGCTCGACCTTCGGCGCTTCGGCCTTGGCCGCCGGGATCGGTGCTGCCAGCAGTGCTGGCGGAACCGGTGTTCCGGCAGGAGCGGCCAATGAACGGGCCACATCGCCCATCGCCGCGCCGGGGGCCAGCGGGCCGGTGGCAGGCTTCGGCGCAAAGGACCGGGCGATGTCGCCCATCACCGGCTGCAGGTTCTGTCCGGCGTTGGCCATCATCAGCGGCCCGGCATCCGGAACCCGCTTGAGCGACTCGTCTGTGCCGAACATTTTCTTACCCAGGAAACCGCCCACCGCATCGCCGCCCACATAGCCGAGCCAGCCCCCGATCAAGCCGCCGACGATGTTGCCGATGATCGGCACCGCTGTCCCGATGGCTGCACCGGCGGCCGCACCCGCCAGCGTGCCGGCCAAACCGCCCGCCGCCTCGCCGTAGCCTTCGGCCTTTTCATCGCGGGTCTCGGCATTCTGGTAGGTGTCCCACGCCTTGTAGCCTGCATCGATCACCGCCAGCCCCGCCGGGCCTTTCATGCCGTTGACGATCTTGTCCCTGCGACCGAGGCCGTCGCCCTTGCCGCCTTTGCCTTTCTTGCCGTCGCCACCAGCATCCAGGCCATCGGCACCCAGCCCACCGCCCTTGCCCGGCAGGTTGGTGACGATCACCTTCTGCGGGATGTTCGGGTTGCCCAGCAGGGTGCCGCGCCCGAGGTTCATCAGGCCCTTGCCGATCTTGAACGCACTGACCGCCACATTCAGCGCGACCAGGCCTGCCACGGCCTGGCCGATACCGAGCGTGACCCGTGGGAACTTGTCGGCAAAGTCCGACAACTTGCGGCTGACATTGGCAATGCCCTCGGCCACGCCGTCTGTGAGCGGCCGCAGTGCATCGCCGATGCTGCGCATGGCGTCGTCCATGGACTGGGCCATCTCCGCCCACTTCTGCGCCGAGGTCTGCCGCCGTTCGGCGAGGTTCTTGTCGAGGATCCCGGTAGCGTTCGCCGAGTCCTTCTTCAATTGCTCGTACAGATCCTTGTTCTGCATGTACGCGGTCAGGGCGGCCTTGACCTGCATGTCGGCGAACAGGTCGCCGGTGCGCAGGGCCTCCTCCAGGGACTTCATCATGGCCTTGGCTTTCTCGGGATCAGCCTCCTTACTAATCGCAGCCGTGGCCTCGGCCATCTCGGCGGCCCGCTTGGGGTCGGTCGCCTCGATGTACTTCTGGGCCAGCGCGAAACTGGACTCCAGCGTGGACTTGCCGTTCTGCAGGCCGGTCCGCAACGACTTCTTGTAGTCGATGCCGGCCTTTTTGTATGCGTCAACCGTCTCGCTGGAGCCGATCTTCTCCATCCAGTTCTTGAGGTTGTTGGCCGCCTCGTCCGAACCGCCGGCCGTCTTCATCTGCACCTGCAGCATGGCGCCCAGTTGCGTCACCGAGTCCATCCCGGTGATGCCCAGCTTGCCCATGCCGGCCAGCAGCTCGGGGAACCAGCGGGCCATGTCGACCGCCTCGAAGCTGCCCGCCTGGCCCTGGTAGGCGATGGCCTCCAGCGCCTTCTGCATCACCGCCGGATCGGTGATCTTGGCGTTCTGCCCCAGGGCGTTGATCATCTTGGCCGTTTCGGTGCCTTCCGAACCCTGGCCGACGGCGAACTTGGCCGCCGTCGGCGCGTAGGCCAGCGCCTTGTCCAGCTCCATGCCGGCGCCGACCAGGGCGTTCACCACCTCGGCCACCTGGTTGCGCGCCATGCCCGTGTCGCGTGACGTGTCGATCACGGTCCTGGACAGCTGCTGCTCTTCGGGGGAGTTGGCGATGTTGGCCTTGATCGCGATGTCGCGGATGATCGCGCCGTAGTCCGCGCTGACCTTGGTCGGGATGGCGACAGCGGCGGTCAGCGCACCAGCCTGGCCGATGGTGCTTTTCAGGCCGGACCGGCCCTCCTCAATCTGCTGATGGCCCAGCGCCTTGAGTTCGGCGCCGGCGGCCACGCGGCCCAAGGTGGCGTAGGCCTTGCTCAGGCGGCCGACCTCGACGCCCTGTTTCTTCAGCAGTTCGAGGTTCTTTTCGTACTTGGCCAGCAGCTTGCCCGCGCCTTCGGCGCCGGTCGTGTGCGCCTTGCGCCACTCATCGCGCAGGCGCATGGTGTCGCCGATGGTGTTCTGCAGCACGCGGGCCTTCGAGCCCACGGACTCCAGGTGCTTGATCTTGCTTTCGACGTCCTTGAAGGCTTTGCCCACCGTCGGGTCGACGGCGCCGCCGATGACAAAGCCGAGCGCGAGGTTCTTCGCCATGTGCGTGCCTTATGCGTCAAAGGGGTTGAGCGGCGGCTCAGTCGGAGAGCCACCACACCAGTTCGTTGAAGGGCATGCCCGTGATCTCGGCTGCCGAGAACCCGGTCTCCCTGGCCATGCGTTTGGCCAGGGCCTTCAACGTGGTCACGTCAAACCTCGTCGTCCTCGACCAGGCGAAAGTAGCCGGCCTGCAGGCGTCCGTAGTCGACCATTTTCAGCGTCACCAGCTCCGCCTCGGGTGTCTGGGTAAGCGAGGCGAACAGCGAGATCTCGCGCTGTTCGGCGTCGCCGTTGGAGGTGGCCTGCGCCGCACGCACATCACGCACGCAGGGCGCACGCATCGCCAGGGTGTCGACCTTCACGCCGTTCAGCTCGGTCGGGTACTTGAGGCTGATGCGCAGGCCCTCGTCGGAAAGCTGCAGCCACTTGGGCAGAGGCTTTTGGGAGATCGGTTGGATGTCTTGGCTCATTTCACTATTCCTCAGAGGCCCAGGGCCGCACGTTCTTCAGCCAGGTGGTCGACGCCGTCGATCACCAGCACCATGCCCACCATGTCGATCTCGAAGGCCACCCGGCCGCCGACTTCGAGCTTGTAGTAGGTCAATGCCATGTTGTGTTTGGTCTCGGACTTTTCGCCGGCCTTCCAGTCGCCCATGTCGACCTCCTTGAGGCCGCCGCGCATGGTGACCATGACCGGGGTCACCTTGCCCTTGTAGCCCTTGAACGAGCCCCGGAACACCGCGTTGCAGGCGGTGCGGTCGGAAAGGCCGAACCACTTGAGCGCCTCGCGCCGCACGCCGGTGGTGGTGAAACCGGCTTCGAGCTTCTCGACGCCGACCGGGATCTCGATCTCGCCGGCCATGCCGCCGCCACGGAAGCTCTCCATCTTCAGCACCACCTTGGGCAGCGTCAGGCTGGGGACTTCGCCGGAGAAACTGACGCCGTCGATGAACATGGCGCAGTTGGACAAAATTTCAGGATTCATCAGAGGCCTCCTCAGGCGGACTCAAGCACTTCGGTCATCCATTGATTGGTGACCTCAAAAAGGAAATTCGGGTTCTCGGCCGTCGGCACGTCGGTAAAGCGGATCCGCCAGTACACCTTGCCCTGCTCGATCTGGCTGGCGGTGTTCAGCTCCACGTCGGGGAACACCTCGAAGTTGATCACCGCGCCCTGGTTCTTCAGGTCGCGCAGAAACGCCTCCAGGCCGTCGGTGACGTCCTTGACGTAGGTCTTGGTGATCGAGCGATCGACCGCCCATTTGTGCCCGGCCTGCACCGCGTCCATGATCATGAACAGGGTGCGCACGCGGGTGACGAACGCCCATTTCGGGTCGCTCGACAGGGTGCGGTTGCCCCACAGCCGGTAGCCGTCGTCGCGGATGATCGTAGTGATGTTCGCGTTGTTGAGCAGGTTGGCCCGGCAGGTCTCGTCGCCGTCCAGGTACTCGACCGCCCGGCCGGTGCCGGTGATGCCGGTGAACTCCTTGTTCGATGGCGAGGCCCAGAAGCCGTACTCGGCATCGGTCCAGGCGAACAGGCCGGCCGTCCACGCCGAGCCCGGCGCGTCGACGGTCTTGCTTTGGGCGGTGTCCCAGAACTGCACGCCGGGGTCGACCATGTACAGGTTGCGGCTGCCGAAGTTCTTCGCGTAGGCCATGGCGGCCTCGTCGGTGGTGCCTGGCCCGTCGATGATGCCGATGGCCCGCAGCTTCTGCGCCAGGCCGTCGATGGCCGTGGCCACCGCCTGGGTCGCCGAGTGACGCGGCGCGATCAGCAGCCGCGGCTGGGCGTTGAACAGGCTCTTGCCGTCGAGCAGCGCCTGCAGGCCGGTGCGCTGCCCGGACTCCAGCACGCCGCCGATGATCGCCGAGGTCTGCAGCGACGGGTCCTCCATCTTCGGCACGCCGATGGCGACGATGACTGCCTTGGCCTTGGCGTAGACCGCCTGGCAGGCCTTGGTGATAGCCGCCCCCGCGCCGAACGCGGCGATGGCCTCGCGCTCGGTGGTGATCAGCTTCAATTCGCCGGCTTTCGCCGTGCCGCCGCCGACCAGGCCGGGGGTGAAGGTGTCGCACAGGCCGATGATCGAAGAGGACGGCATCGAGATGGTGCGAGCGCCTGTATCGACCGAGGTGGTCGTGACGCCGTGAAAGAAACTCATATAGGTCAGTCTCCAAAAATGACGAAGCCCCGCATGAGCGGGGCTGTGAGGGTGTTCGTTTTACGCATAGAGGAAACAAAACGCCCCGTCGGTTCGGGGCGTTTATTGGATTTGCTCGATCAGCCAGGGCGGCGCCAGCGGGCGGTGATCGACCAGCGGGAATTGCCCGCCTTGCGGCCAGTCGCGCAGCAGGCGGCGGTAGCCTTGCAGCTCGGCATATTGCTCAGGCGTGATCGAAGTAGACCCGCCGTCCTCGACCTCGTCGCGATGGCGTGAAACCAGAGGGTCAGTAGCCGCCAATTGCCGATCACGCCAAACACGCTCAGCGGCGGCCAGCGCCTCAGCACTAGGCGGCGGCCGATCAACAAGGATAGGGCCGCCGAACTCGTCAGCAGTGACGACCATTCCGGCAGATTGACCAGTCAGAATTTCGCGACGGCGCTCATCGGAAACCTCAATGCCATCATCCGGTATTTCGCTGTTAATGGTGTCGTCGTAAAAGCCACGCTCAGATGCACTAAAAAAAATCATGATCAATAACCCCACGCCCGCCAAGTTACGAGCTGACTGACCGATACGGTAGGCCCCGTGTTTGCGTTTACAGAAATGGTACTGAGGCTGCTGGAGTTCTTTCTCGCGCCGGCTGTTGCGAACTCACCACCACCCACTATGTTTGAGTTGGATATTCCTGCCATCGCCCCGAGAACTGCGGTAGGAAACGCGATAGGCAAAGTAATGACTACCTCAGTGTTGTCGATGACCGTTACGGCTCCCCACTGCTCGATCAGCCCCGACGGATACTTCTGATAGCCATTAGCAGAAAGAATGGCGAGTCCAGATCCGCCAACTGCCAGCCAGGACGAACCCGCTGCAATGAATTCACTCGCAACGCCGATACCCAGCACGACATTGGACGAACCCGCCGGATTGCCATTAGGACCAGAAATTGCGCCGTTAATGGACCTCACGGTACAGACGGTCGATGCTCCCGCCTGAATGTAAATGCGACTCCCGAGGGGCAGCAGCGTGGCATCAGGCAGCGTTAAAGTGACAGTCGGTGCGCTTGCATATACGTACTTTCCCACATCCGCCGCCGTCAAAACCGTATTTGCCGCATAGGCGGCATACCCGGCGAAACTTCCCGCTGCGCGCTGCACAAATTCGGTCGTGGCAAGTTTCGAAGAGTTATCAAATTGCGGCGGTGTGTTGGCCGTCGGGTTAAGTAGCGCCGGGGCGTTAATTGGCGCAAAGCCTTGAGTCACGTTCTGAAACGTCAGCGCCGTGGTGCCGAGGGCAATCACCCCATCCGTGACCAGTTGCCAAAGCGTATCGGCCAGCGTTGCCCCCTGCTCAACCGCCACCAACATCGCCGAAGTCACCTCGGCATCGCTGTTGGCATCCGGTGCCCGTACCCAAGCGCCTGCCGCCGCAACGTACAGGCCATTGTTCTTGGCGGCCGCCTGGTTCTTCACCAGCACCCGGTCACCGGCCGCCAAGGCGATCCCGTCGACGGTCTGCAGCCCAGTCAGCACAATGTCGGCCGTCGTGGCCACCCGAACCGACTGCTTGCCGTCGAGCTTGTAAAGCTCCTCCAGGATCTTAGCCTCGACCCATTCGCGAGTCGCAAGCACCACCGCCGGATCGATCTTGAGCTGGATGTTGCCGGTGCTGGTGACGATGAAGTTCATCCGCACGATCTGCGTCCGGCCCGAGCCCTGCGACAGCAGCGGCTTGAAGCTCGGCGCGCAGTTGGCCACCGCCACCAGGTCGCCGTCGGCGTCGTACAGGCCGATCTCGCGGATCCAGCGGCCGCCCTCGTCGGCCGGGATGATCTGTTCAGCGATCAGCACCGCCGGGTTGACCGGATCGACCATCAGCCGGTTGAGCGGCCGGCGCCGCCATTCGTTGATCAGACGGGTCTGGGATTCGCTGGGGATGACCGGGTCGATGTTGTTGGCATCGCCCAAGCCCATTTCGGTGAGTTTCCAGGGAACGCCGAGCGCGTCGGCGTTCGCCTGCTTGGCCTTTCCCACGTTGGTGAGGATGGCGAAGAATTGGCTGTTCGCATCAGTCATTGGTAAATGTCCAGGGTATCGATGGTGTGTTCGCGACCGACTACGCCGAAGCTGCCGGTGACCTCGATGTCACGCATGACCGGCGGGTAGACGTCGATCTCGTCGCCGTCGTACAGGGTTGCGGCGATGTTCAGGTGGCCTTGTGTCTCAAGGCTGATGGCCAGCCCCGTCAACTTACGGCTGACCGGCTTGGCGTCGTCGATCAGCCGCTCTAGTTCCTGATACATCTGCTCGGTGATGCCGGTGTCGAGGACGCCGACCTTCAGTGCGAAGGTGCCGGGCACGCCTTCCGGTGCGGTCTGCCACCACTCCAGCACCTCGATCAGGTAGCCCAGCGGCTCGACCACCCGGCGCAGGGCGCCGATGGTGCCCTTGTGTTTGTGGATGTAGAACGAGGCCTTGATCGCGGCGCGCTTGACCGGCTCCGGCCAGGCCGGATCCCAGCGGTCGACCGACCAGGCCCAGGCCAGGTGCGGCAGCAGGTGCACCGGGCAGGTATCGGGGTTGTACAGGGCGCGCAGCGGGATCAGGGTGGTCTCGGCGAACGTGGCCTCGATGCCCCGCTCCAGGGGTGTGCTGTTGAGCGGCAGGAGGCTGCGCATGTCAGCCCCCCAGCACGACGGTGTAACCCGTGCAGTACGCGGCCTGGGCCTTGCTCGGTTTCAGGTCCTGCCAGCCCCGCAGCTCCACCCGTGCCACACCGGCGACATGCAGCTGCGCGTCGACGCCGGAGCGCGCCACCTCGACGCCCAGCCGGCGCCGTGGGTTGATCCACAGACCCAGCCGGCGGATCGCCTCGGTGAGCGCCGCGTCGTTCTCCGGGCCTGCGCCCTTCATGTGCAGCACGGCGTCGACGCTGTAGCGCAGTATCTCGGCGCCGCGCACGGTGACGCGGTCGGCGACCGGCCGCACGTCATCGTCGTTCACCGCCGCCGCGACCAGGGCCAGCAGCTCCGGACCGGCCGTGCCGTCACCCTCCAGCCCCAGCACCGTGACATCGACGCAGGCCGGCGCCGGGCTTTCCGCCGTGGCGTCGGCGACCAGCGCCGAGGCGTTGCGCGCATGCAGGATGTAGCTGTTGCGCGGGCCGGCGGTGGTCAGCCCTTCGTAAGCCAGCTGCACCCGCTCGCGCAGGGCGTCGTGCGACTCCTCTACCGCCTCGACCGGCGGGACGGCCAGCGGGTCGGCCGCCTGGATGACCAGGCGCTTGATGTCGACGTTCGCCGCCAGTTGGTCCAGGTCGGATCCGGTGGCGTGGGACAGCAGCAGCGCCTTGGCCGCGTCGTTGACCCGCGCCCGGTTGCCGAGCTTGATGTAGCTGCCGACCTCCAGCAGCTTGGTCACCGGGTCGCTCTCAAGCGAAGCCGTCCAGTTCTGCCCCATGTGCCCCCGGAACACCTCCAGCGCCTCGCCGTACACGTCCTCGAAGTCCAGCGGCTCCAGCACATCCGGGGCCGGCAGCTCCGACAGATCCACCAAGGTACTCATACCCACACCTCCAACGTGCCGCGCTCACCGAGGTATTCGCCGCTGATCTTGAAATTGATTTGGCCGCCCAGCACCGACGTGACAACGACGCGCTCAAGCTTGAGGCGCGGCTCCCACTGGCGCAGCGCCCGAGCGGCCTCGGCCTGCGCGGCGCTCTTCCAGCCTTCGTTGATGGGCTGGTCGACCATGCGCCGTAGCTTGCTGCCGTACTCCGGTCGCTCGCGGCGGCTCATCAAGGGAGTGCTGAGGATGTCCGCCATGGACTGGCGCAGATGCTCGATGCCGGAGATGGGCTGCCCGGTGTGGCGATCCATTCCGATCATCGGGACTACTCCTTAAGCTGCTCGTATTCGGGGTGGGCCTTGAGGCATTTCAGCGCTGCGTCGTCACCGGCCCCGACCGTGACCAGGCCGCCGACCACGGCGAGCGTGCGGCCGTCCGGCAGGATGACGGTGCGCGAGGTGTAGAGGGTGTCGCGGAAGGTGACCGACGAGGCCGTCGGCACCGTCGGAACGGCGGCAGGTGCCTGCGCCGCTGGATCGTCTTGGGGTTTGGCCATGATTGCTCCGGGTAGAAAAAGGCCCGCACAAAGCGGGCCGGGTCAATGGGTCATCGTTAGTGCTTGTGGTTGCTGCTGTTGCCTGAGGTGTCGAGGATTTTCCCGCCGCCGGTAACGTCCTGGGTGACATGCAGCGGGCCGTCGATGTTGACCGGGCCCTTGATGTTCACCTTGCCTTCGAGATCGATCGCTCCCGACTTCACCGTGACGGCGCTGTCGGTCACCTCAGCCTGGGTTCCCCCGACCTTGATGGTGACCGTGCCGGTCGGCAAGCTGATGGCGTAGCTCTTGGCCTGCCAGTCGTAGACCAGGGATCCGCCGTCCTCGAAGCGCCACACCTCGACGTGGTCACGGTTGTCCGGCGGCGGCCCGCCGCTGCCGTACAGGCCGGGGATGAACGTGCCCTGGGCCACGTCGCCGCTGGCACTGATCAGGGTGCCCTGCTCGTTCAGGCTCGGCGCCCGCCAGTGCCGCGCCTTGCCGGCGGCGATGCTGTGCCAGCGCACCCAGCCGCTGACCCACTCGCCGTCCGAGACCCGGCACGCCGGAGGGGACGCGGCGAGATCCACCGCGACCACGTAGCAGTCCTTGACCAGGCCGGCGAGCATGCGGTCGTGCTGGGCCGCGACGTAGCCCGAACTCATGGCACGTCCTCCGGACGGAACGGGCCGTCGCCCGGATCGATGTTCAGCACCAGGGTGCCCGACGGCTGGTCCGGCCAAGGCCATTGCGCCTCGCCCAGGTAGACCTGCTGCGTCCACTCCACGGCCCAGACGGTGTAGCCGTCCAGCTCGGGCTTGGTCCAGTCCGGCATGGCCTGCACGAACGCCGCCGGCTCCACCTCCACACCCCAGGTCTGCAGGCGCAGCAAAACCGCCAACTGGCCGACCAGGAACACCGCCTGCTTGTGATGGTCCGAATGAATCGGATCGGTGATCACCCGTGCCTCGAACTTACAGGCCAGACTGGTTTCGCCAGTGCCCGGATCGTGGCCTGGCTCCATTTCCGCCAGCTCCACCAGCACCGCCGGCAACGGTATGCGGTCGAGATCTTCCGGCCACATGGACACCAACCGCACACCCGGCAGGTGATCCCGGATGCGCGTTTCGATGGCCGGGTAGAGTTGCTCAAGGCTGCACGGGATTTCCGGTTCGTCCATCGCGTCAGTTCCCCTTCAGGTGCTTCTGCAATTCAAAGTTGAGTTCCTGCTGCAGCACGTGCACCAGGTGTTCGTCCGCCTTGCGCACCCACTCGTCGAAGTGCGGCCGGGCCTGCTCCAGCGAGACCTTGGCCTTGGCCAGCGGGAAGCGGCTGCCGTGTTCGGCGATCCATCCCGAACTGGCCCCGCCGGCCGCGCTGACGTCGCTGTCCGGGTAGTCGGCGGGGTCGAAGTGCTTGCTGGCCGTGCGGATCCACACCTCGGCGCTGTTGCCGTAAACCTT
The DNA here is from genome assembly GCF_044749305.1 of Pseudomonas sp. NPDC089534. Classification (NCBI taxonomy): domain Bacteria; kingdom Pseudomonadati; phylum Pseudomonadota; class Gammaproteobacteria; order Pseudomonadales; family Pseudomonadaceae; genus Pseudomonas; species Pseudomonas sp. NPDC089534. The sequence continues at coordinate 63,006 of NZ_JBIVHR010000017.1, forward strand.
CTTGAAGAAAGCGCCCTTGAATCGCCGGCCCGCCACCGACACAGCCGACCGGCTCTGCCGTGGCCGGCCGACGCGGCTGGCCTCCATCGCGTTGAGGCCGAACCACAGCTTGCCGCTGTTGGCACCGCCGCTGACCGGGTAGGCCCGCAGGCGCTGCCTCACCGCCTTGACCGCGATCCGCTCCTGCCGCCCGACGGCGCGGGCGATGTGCGTGCTGAGCCAGCGCAGGGTCTTGTTGATCGCCCGACGCTGGGCGTTGGCCGCCGCCTTGGGCACCAGGGCCGCGAAGTCCTGGAACGCCTTCAGCTCTGCGGAGTTGGCCTGCAGCGAGATCATCCCGCCGCTGGCCGAGGGCTTGAAGTGACTGCCGACGCTCATGGGCGTTTCCTCAGGATCAGGGCGACCAGGCCGTCGCCGCCAGGCTCCAGCTGGATCAGGTCGTAGTCCCCGCCGCCGTCCAGCACCGGCAGATCCACGCTGACCAGCAGCCCCTTCCTCAGGCTGTGCGCATCGCGGACGCGGATCTCGAACACCGGCTCGCGCAGCGCCGTCTTGAGGCTGCCCATTTTGGGCTGCCGCCACGGTGCGGCGAACATCCCCAGCACCGGTTCGTCGTAGCCCTCGATGCGGGCCGTGTCGCCGAGGGTTTCGAACACCGTGTCATCAATGTCCTCCAGCAGCTCGCGGAAGGCCATGGTCAGAGTTCCAGCTGGATCTGCGCCCGTGGCCGTGTGCACAAGTGCAGCGGGTTGGACTGGGCCTCGCCGGACACGCCCTTGTTGAACGGCAGCGGCTCGATCTTGCTGTAGTACGGCAGGCCCTCGGTGTTGACCGTCTCCATGTAGTCGGCCGGCGCGAAGACCGAGATGTACAGATCCGGCACACCTTCCGGGATCAGCCGAGCCTGGTCGTCATGCACGAACGAGACGTTGGCCACCTTGCCACGGTAACGCTCCCAGACGATCCCGCCGAACTCGAAGCTCTCGCGGGCGTCTCCACGCAGGGCTGCTGCCTGCATGGTGTTCAGGTAAGTGTCCCGCACCGACTTGTGGGTGATCAGCTTGTTCCAGAAGTTCTTGCCGCAGAAGGCGCGGGAGCCGGAGCTGGTGACGCTGCCCAGCGCGTCCTCCTGCATGTCCAGGGCCTCGCCGGCACGGACGCGCACGTCAGTGTCGGGGTTGCCCAGCCCCATCGACAACTTTTGGCGCTGGACGCCGAAGGCCTTGTAGATGTCCAGCAGCACGGTCTTGCCGTCTGCATCCAGCACCTGGCCGCTCAGTGCGCCCATGCGCTGGAACTCGTGGGTGGCGTCGAGTTGTCGGCGCGCCTTGGCCAGTCGCCGGTTGACCACGTCCTGCACCGACTGCAGCTCGGTCCGTGAGCCGAATGCGCGGATGCCCTGGATCTCGTCGGCCTTGATGGTGAAGCGCTCCGGCAGGTGCACGGTGTTGAACGGGATCAGCGTGCGCCGGCTGCCGCCGACCACCAGGCCCGAGGTGCCGCGCTCGCCGGCCGGCACCAAGGCCAGGGTGTCGCCGTCCTTCTCGATCTGCACGGTCAGGGTGGTGGTGCCCTCCTCGCGGAACAGCCCCAGGCTGCTGATGCGGCCCGGCACGTATTCCTGTTCGCTGATGGCGGCGGTCAGCGAGGGGACGCTGAAGGCTTCGTCTTCAAAAATGGCAATATCGGCCATGGGTGTACTCTCCAGAAACTAAAAATCCCGCACGCGGCGGGATGCATATAAGGGAAGGAACGTCTTAGCGGACGATCACGTAGCGCGTGGCCAGGGCCTTTTCGGCGGCCGGGTCGAGGCCGGTCAGGTGGGCTTCGCTGACCTCTGCCAGCCGCACCACGGCACGGCCACGGCGAACCACGTCCGACTGGCCGAGCGGGCCGTAGAGGATGGCGACGGGGTTTTCGGTGCCGTCCTCTGCGGCGGGGTTGTACGGGGCGAACTCGCTGGTGGCGGTCACCAGCCCGAGGATCTGCCCCGGCTCCAGCGCCGGGCCGGCCGCGACGTTGATCGCTTCGCGGGAGATGTTGCCGGCGCCCTCGGACAGCAGGAATTCGCCCGCGTGCATCGGTTCCAGTTTAGAGGTCATGGTCTTGCTCCTTTCGAGGTTGGGGATTGTGCGGCCCGGCGGGCGGCCCAGATCGCGGACGGGTCAGGCTGCTTGGCCTGGATCTTGGGATCCGGATCCGGGGTTTGCGGCAGGCTGTTGTCGATCTCGAAGCCCCCGCCGCTGCCGACCAGCTTGTCGAACAGCCGCGCACGCACGGCGCCGCTGTCCAGTCCGGCCTTGACGAACTCCACCGCAGACTCGGGCAGACGGGCCGCCACGCACAGGTCGCGGATGACCTTGGCCTGGGTCAGCGCGGCCTGCACCGCCGCTTCGCTTTCAAGCTGGGTGGCGGCGATCAGCGGTGCGATCAGGTTGCTGATCCCGGCCGTGTTGCAGGTTTGGGTGATCAGCAACGCCAGGGCGGCAGGATCGGCCACGTCAGCCGCAGGTTCCGGCGTCTCCACCGTTGGCTCGGGCACTTGCGTGGGGTTGCTCAGCAGATCCAGCAGCGCCTGGGGCGTGCGCTGGTACTTCTGAATCATCGCGCCCTGCCCCAGGCAGGCCTTGATCTGGACACCCTCGCCGACCTCGTCAGCCAGGCCGAGCGCGACCGCTTCGCGGGCCGTCAGCCAGGTTTCGGCATTGACCAGGCGCCGCAGCTCGGCCTCGTCGATGTCCGGTGCCTTGGACTTGTAGGCCGCGATGATCACCTCCAATGCTTGGTCGAGCGCGGCGGCGACCTTGCGCAGATCGTCCGCGTCGCCCGAGGCGTAGGTCCAGGGGTTGTGGATCATCAGCATGGCGTTTTCCGCGACCACCACCCGGTGCGCGCCGCACACGGCCACGCTCGCCGCGCTCGCGGCCAGGGCATCGACCCGGCCCGTGCAGCGCTCGCCCAGGCGGGCCAGCGCGTTGTGGATCGCCAGCCCGTCGAACAGGTCGCCGCCGATGCTGTTGAAGGCCGCGACCACCGGCGAGACGCCGTCATCCAGCGCGGCGAGGTCGCGCACGAACTGGTTGGCGGTGATGCCCCAGGTGCCGATCTCGCCGTAGATGTAGATCTCGATGGCGCGTTGCTCGGCCTCGCCGCTCGCGTTGAGGGTGTACCAGTGCTTGTCCTTGATCTCCGGCTGGCCTTGCGCCTTGTTGAAGATCTTCAGAGGGAATGGCGGTGTCATGGTTTCTCCTGGTCGTCGACGTCGACTGGCTCGACGAGCGTTCGGTAGTTGAGGCCCAGGTCGCGGGCCCGCTTGGCGTCGGCGGCGTTCTCCGCGTCGACCGTTTCGGCGTCGTAGCCGGTGCGCAGGCACATCTCGCTGCGCGAGCCGAACCCGGCGTTGACCTCCAGCATCCGAGCCTGCACATCCTGCACCGGCTGGATGTAGGCCCAGCCCTGCGGCACCCAGCGCGTGCGCAGGTACTCGCGTCGGCGCTTGGCGTAATCCGGCAGGTCGATCACCCCGGCCAGCACCGCCATGTCCAGCCAGGCCGCCCGAACCGGCCGGCAGAGCTGGTGGATGTAGACATTGAACTGCAGCTGCTCCAGGCGGCGCCGGAACTCGTTGAGCACCACCCGCAACGCCCGGTCGTTGATGCCCTTCATGTCGCCGGTGAGGATCTCGTAGGGCGTGTCGGTGCCGGCCGCAGCGGCCATCAGTTGCTGCCGCATGAAGTCCGGGTAGTTGTTGCCGGCGTCCGGCGGCTTGGAGAACTCGACCTCCTCGCCGGCGCCCAGCTCCTGCATGGTGCCGGGCTCCAGCGCCACCATCGGCGTGAAGCCGTCGCGGTCGGCCGTGATCACCTGCCCGGTCACCGGGTCTCGCGGTTGCTGGCCCATGTCCTGCGACGGCCGCTTGATGAAGCCGGCGAACAGGTTCGACACCTCCTGCCGGAACAGCACCGCGTCGTCGTAGTTGTCGAGGCTGCGCAGCCGCTTAAGCACCGGCGACATGCGCGGCACGCCGCGCAGCTGGCCCGGCTCCATCGGTTCGAAGATGTGCAGCACCTGGCTGGCCGGCACCCGCACCAGCTGGTTGTAGCCGGCGTTCTGCAACGTCCCGTCTCGCGGATGCGAGCGGTACATCCAGTAGGCCACGCGCTTGCCGGCCGGGTTGAACTCGATCCCGGCGCGGATGACGTTGCCGTCGCGGGTGGTCTCGAACTTGTCGTGCGGCACGAACTCCGGCGCGAGCGTCTGCAGCTGCAGGGGGATCACCAGGCCTTCGTCCAGGCTGCGCGGACGCAGCCGGACGAAGCATTCCCCCGCCGTCTCGACCGTGCGCGACACCAGGGCCTGCTGGCCGTAGAAGTCGCACAGGCCGTCGGCGTCCGACTCGTCGACCCAGTCGTCCCAGAACTCCTGGAGCAGGTTGCGCAGCTCCTCGTCCTTGAGCTTCGGACGCGGCGTGATGCCGGTGCCGATCAGGTTGCTGACCCGTTTGTTGATGGCGTTGGCCGCGTAGGGGTCGTTGCGCACCGCCGCCCGCGAGCGGGCCCGCAGGTTGCGCAGCGCCGGGGTGTTGATGCTGTTGATGCTGATGTCGGGAGCGTCCCAGCTGGAGGATCGACGGCCTTCTCCGGCGCCTTCGTAGCTGGCCTTGATGTTCGACGGCAGCAAGAACCCGCTCCGCGACAGCGTCGGATAGTGTCGTGCCATCAGATGCCCTTGCCTCCGTGGTAAAGCCGCACCACCCGTGGACGGGGGCCAGCGGCGCTGTTCAGCGAACTGCGGATCTCCTCACGCGCCCGGAGCAGCTCATCGACGTCGCGGTACTCGACGGTGCGGTCGCTGTAGCGCACTGTCTTTTCGCCACGCGCGATGGCGCGCTCGATGGCTTCGAGGTGTTTCTGGGAAAAGGACATGTCAGCGTCTCTTCAGGTAGCCGCTGGTGGAAGTGCGGCGTTGTGGTGGCGCTGCCGGCCGCGTGTGCGGGGCCGGTGCAGCGGGTGGTGGTGCGACCTGGGCTTGGCGCACAGCCATGGGCTCAGGTGTTTGCCCGTCTTCGGCACGCTCACCCTGCACGGGCTTGATGCCCAGGGCGTCGTCGAACAGCCCGGATTGGGCCAGGGCCTGCCGCACCCGATCCCAGTCGTGTTCCTGGTAGCGGTTGATGCCGAGGTAATGGGCCATGGCCAGGCAATACACCATCAGGTCGAGCGCTTCGTTGCGCTCGGCCTTGCCCTTCACCCACTCGATGCGCTTGTGGCCACGGACGTAGCGGGCCACCTTACGCTCGGCGACGCACTGGTCGAAGAACTCGTCCGGCAGGTCGTTGGCGAAGTGCAGCGCACCCGGCCCGTCCGGGAACGTGTAGCGGTTGTAGATCCAATCCTTGGCCGTGTCGGTGCCGACGAACCACAACTCGGCGCCGTTGCGCTCGGTCTGGCCCTTCCAGGTCACGTCGACCATGGACGGGCGCTGGGCAATCACAGGCTTGCCGGGCTTGCTAGCGCCCTTGAGGGCGAACACGTTCCGCCAGCGGCGGACGCGGCAGAACTGGTAGACCTCGTCGGTGTGGTGGCCGCCGGAGTCGACGCCCACCGCGAGGATCCCTAGGCCGACGCCGCAGGGGTGCCGGTAGCGGGCCTTGAGCTTGTCGTCCAGCACGGCCCAGGTGCGCTCCTCCGCCGGGTCGCCCCAGATGACCTGGTGATCGACCACCCAGCGCTCCATGCCGACGCCGAAGCCCATCACCATCAGCTCCAGGCGGTTGGCCTGGACGTCGACAGAGCCGGTCAGCATCAGCACGCCGGCCGGCACGGTGCCGAGGGTGTAGGTCTCCAGCCGCGCTCGGGCGATCAGCGCGGCAGCGTTGGTCTGCTCCATTGCGCTGTCCCAGACCTTGGCCAGGCGGGTGTTGTAGAACACCTGCATCGGGCCCATCTCGCCCGCTGCCTTCGCGACCTTGGCCTCCTCGAATTCCCTGGCCAGGGTGCGCCACTCCAGCCAGCCTGTCGGCGAATAAAGCGCATTGAGGTAGAAGCCGACGGTCTCGCCATCGCCTGCCGCATGCGCCCGCCACTCGCCCCGGCTGAGCATTTCGCCCTTGTGGTGTTCCTCGATCAGCACGTCGCATTCGGGGTTCGCGCACTGGTAATGGACAACGCTGTAGTCCGGGCTGTAGAGCAGGCCCTCCCACTCCAGCACCTGCATGTGGCCGCAGGTCGGGCACGGCACGTAGTAGTGCCGCTGGTCGCTGGACTCGAACAGGTCGGCGATCCGCGAGGCACCCTTGATCGTCGGCGAACTGGAGAAGTAGATCTTGGCGTTGCGCCCGAAGTTGGTCGCCCGCGTCTCCGCCAGCCGGACAGGATCACCCTCCTGGCCGACATCGTTCTCCCAGCGGTCGACTTCGTCGCCGTAGATGTAGCGCGCCGACAGCTCCGACAGGTTGGCCGCCGACCCGGCGGTAGTGACGTACAGCGAACCGCCCTCGAACTCCTTGGTGTCCATCGTGTTGCGGGCGTCCCGCGAGCGGCTGGCGGCCACACGCTTGCGCAGGACGGGCGTGGCCTTGATGGTCTTGCTGATCCGCCCCGACACCCGCTTGGACAGGCTCAGGCTGGGCAGCAGCGCCAGGATGTTCGACGGCGCCATATGGATCAGGCCGCCCATCCAGTTCAGGGCGACCTGGGTTTTCATCAACTGCGAGGCCACCATGGTGACCACGCGCCTGCAGGGGTGAGCCGGCGACAGGCAGCGCATGGGCTCGCGGGCGTAGGGTGTCCGTGAGGTGCGGTACTGGCCGGGCTCCGGGGCGCCGGTGTCTCGCGGGATCCGCATGTACTCGTCCGCCCACTCGTCGATCCAGAGTTCTGGGTCGGGGCGCAGACCACGGAAATAGTTCTCACGGTACACCCTCGCACCGTCAGGAAATTCCGTGTGCATGGGTTCAGTCCGTAGTGATGGCGTTCTCTAGATCCGCCGAGGAGATGCGTTCGGCCTCCTCCAGCGTCTTGCGGAAGGTGTCCGTCAGGTGCTTTTCGATCAGCCAGGGATCGGTCATCGCCGCAAGGTCGTGGGACAGTTGCGGCAAGGGCCCGAACAGCTGCTCGCGCAGCAGGCGCCCGGCGTCGTAGGCGCCGGTCTCGACCGCTTCCCTGGACACCAGCGAGCCCTGCGCCTTGTGCAGTTCGATCTCGGCCAGCTTGGCCATGTTGTGCTCGCGCAGCGCACGGGCCTTCTGGAAGTCGGGCTGCTTGCCGTCGCTGGCGATCACCTGCGGCGGCGCAGCCGTGGAAGTCGGCTCCGCAAGGGGGGACAGTTGGCTGTACACGTCACGCTGAATCCGGTCTTGCTGGTGACGTTCGGCCACAGCGGTCTTGCTCGGGTCGGCGGTGTCGCGGATGAGCGCTTCGCTGGCCAGTACGTCGACATGCTTGCCGTCGGGCGACAGCACCAGGCGGTTGTTGTTCTTCAGCCAGGTGATGTAGCTCGGCGCCCTGCCGATCCGGGCCGCGAAGGCGCTTTTGGACAGGTAGGTTGGTTCTGTCATGAGCCCTCCTTTCAACGGCTTTTCAATGCAGACCTTTCAATTTCAATGGATTGAATTTCAGTAAGTTGGGGGGCCTCCCGCTAACACTTTCCCGCGGGTTTGCGACCCCGTGTCCTTCAGATTCCCGTAGGGGCCCCCGGCGATTCTGGGGCCCCAAAACGGTGCATCAACCCTGCTCGCCCCCGACCGGCGGGGCTTCGGCAACGCCCAGCCGCTTGGCGGCCCAGCGCTCGTACAACCCGATGGCCACATCGGCACCGGCCATCGCGGTCAGGCACCCGAGGGCGCCCGCCGTCCAGATCGTCATGCCGGCGGCGATCATGAGCATCATCGCCGACACCCCGCAGACGATGCAGGCACCGGACCGAAGCGCGAGCCTGCGCAACAACGCCCAACCCCGAGCGCCATCCTTGTCTGCCCGCCACATTTCACCCGATACGCCACCGACCAAAGCCAGGACGATCACCAACCAGATAGGCATTTCTGCCAACGCCTGCTGTTCGCTCGTCATTACTCCTCCTAAACCAATGTTTACATTCGATAATTAGTTAGCACTGGGGTTAATTTATGGTCTGTATTTTGATTTGTTGGCACCCAAGGGCGGCTTTAAGCTCACCATTCAACTCAACTCCAGCGCGGTGTCGTAATGACCAAAATCGAAGCAGCTCAACTATTTCTCCCGCTTGTAATTGGTTACTTCACAATCAGCGGCGAACGGCTAGTGGACTTCAAAGTATGCGCGGTCTGGTTCGGCCTCATAGTCCTGACCACAAGCCATATGCACAGCATCTACCTACTATTTACAAACAGTCAGATGGAGTTTTGGGTGCGATATGCAGCGCTGAATCTGGCTGCGATCGGTTTACTCGTACTGCTCGGAGTGGCCTACGTACTTAAAAAACATCTGCGGGAAGAGTTATTGAGCAAAATGAGCCGGTCATGAAAAACCCCGCCGAAGCGGGGTTAGGTGACCGGCTCGGGGAGAACCGGGTGAAGCTGCACAGCACGTGCTCAGTCCGCGATCCAGACGCAAATCGCATATCGTGGGGACTTTTTACCTGCCTCCGGAAAAACCGAAAAGGGGTGATTTTCGGTTGGTTGGTTCGACGCTACTTTGACGCACTTTGACGCAGCTTTGAGCCAACCCGTCCGGACGGACGGTCATCACCAAGTCCGCACCCGCGCACTCGTGGACGCACGCAACAGCCCAGTTTCCGCCGACCGGCAACGTCGATTGCGGGCCCGGCCCGGCGCCGTTCGCACGGTCAGTATCACCAGCACCTGCTGATGCAGGGCATGAACCCAGTTCCGGTACGTCCGATCCCCCGTTTCGGCAAGCCCCAGATACGCCAACTGGGAGCGCACTGACAATGCTGGCCGAGGCAAGTACCGGTTCCGCGCCAGGGCCACGAGCAGCGCGCCTTTCTCGGACTGACGCTCAAGTTGCGCCAATGCCGCCGCCACCTCTCGCGCCACGTGATCCGGACCAGCTCCTGCCGCCATGGACAGATCACGGGAACCTGGCGTGCCGCGCGGAGCTGAGCCGCCCCACTCCATGATCGTTGCCATCGGACTGCCCCAGCCAACGCCACCACCATCCCCGACCAGGTTCAGCTGGTTCCCCCAATGCTGCATGAGTTCTTCGACCTCATCGATCATCGCCCAATCCCCCAAAATCCGAACCCGACACAAAAAAGCAGCAACCCAACACAGACCCAACACAGATAAAACCCAAAGAAATCAGTTGCTTGATTGAACCTGTGTTGAGTGTGTTGGGTTTGTCGGGTTTCTCAGTCCTCGCATGGGGAATTTTTTGTGGTCGTGATTCATATCGAAAAAAGTATTCGCAGGCGCGCGCGCGAAGCGAAACCCAACACACCCAACACACTCCCCGCAAAGCCGCGTATTTCAAGGCCCCAATCTGTGTCGGGTCGCAAAAACCAACCCAACACACACCCAACACACCCAACACACTTTTGTGCGTATTCATGCTGCAGCCGCCTTGATGTGTTCCCAGTTGTCCACGTTCCACCCCGCCAGGCGTGCCTGGGCGCGCCACTTGTCGACCCGCACGCCTAGCTCTGCCGCCTTCAGCGATGGGGGTGGGAAAGCATCGGAGTCTTGAGGAAAGAAGAACGCCCCGAACCGCCGGCTGTTGCCCTCCGTCCAGGGTATGGACCGGGTCTTGTCCACCTCGGAACTGATGAACAATGAGAACTTGGTTTGACTCATCGAGTGCTCCTTGTTGCGCTGGCACCACTCCAGGAACAGCGAATAGAGATCCGTCGAGAGGCACGCGCCCCAGAGATCGCGACCCAGCTCGCCGTACTTCCACAGGTGCAAGAACGTCTGCCACCCGGCCCGACTCAACGCCACCAGACGCTCCCGAGCCTCCGTCTTTGGCGGGCGGGTGCGCTGATCGAAGTCACCAAGGTCGATGGACAGCAACCATGCGTGCAACGCGGCAACGCCGCCGTTCTTCAACTCGTGACCGATCGCCTTCTGCCGGTCTGGCGGCAGCGTCTCGGCCGGCCACATCACCAGCATCCGGCGGTCGCTTTCGCTGATGGGCCAAGGAAGGATCTCGTTACTGAGGAACACCGCATTCATGTGGTTGGACTCTTCCCAGCCATTGATGAACTTGGATTCCATGCGCACCGTTTTGCCGGTGATCAGGTGCTTGATTTTGCCCACTTGGTTGTAACGCTGATCCCGACTCACAACCTCTTCGAACACTGCCCAGAGCTTTCGGCTTTGCCAGGCGTTGAAGTTGCTTTCCAGCTGGGTCTGGCCCACCGTCGCGGCATACTGCCCGTACAGCATCCCGAGCGCGTCGGCGAACAGCAAGCTTTTGCCCGAGCCCTCCATGATCGAGTGCATCAGGACGGCGGTGTCCATCTTCGCGCCCAGGTGTTGAAGCGGGTACGCGAGCCAGCGGGTCAACCAACAGGCGGCGTCGGCATCGTGGTTGCACAGGAACGAGATCAGCCAACGCAGGTTCGCGCAGGCATCATCATCGCGCACCGGCTCTAGCGGCAACCCATCGAACGTGTTGATGTAGATGTTCGGGTCTTTGGTCATCGTGGGGTCGAAGACGATGTGATCCACGTCTACCACCCGCCGCTCCGGACTGTTCAACCAAAGTGCGTAGGTGTCGCCCAAAGCCATTTTCACGGCCCCTTCAGCAACCCGGCGCTTCTTCTCCCGATCCCACACGTCCTTTGTCCCGTCGATGTAGACATAGCGATCCGTCGCCACCATGCCGAACGCCCCGCCCTTCTTGCTCGACATGCGCCGGGCCTGCTCGATCTCTACGACATGGTCGGGCGAAATCAACTTTCGGCGCTCGGTGTCCTCAAGCCACTGCTTGGCCAGCGGCTTACCCACCCGGGCCTCAAACGCGGATTTCTTCATGATCCTGGACTGGTCGAGATCCCAGACATGGGTCGTACCCTCCACCAGCGCATAGCGCCGCAGCACCTGGTCGAGAGTCATCCCCTCAGCCTCAACCACCACCCCCGCACCCCCATCAGGATCCGGAGCGGCCTCGCCGGGCAAATCATCGCCCGTGGGCCCGGCCTCGCGCATGTCACCCGATGGGGTCGGGGGAAGATCACGCGGATCGGGCCGGGTTGAACGCTGCATACCCAGCAGCTGCGCCGCAGCCTTCACCGCACCCGACTGGTCGCCGGCATGCTCAAGCAGGCAGAAAACCTCAAACGCATCATTCTGATGACCGTTGGCCAACGGGTCGGCGCCATGATGCGAATACACCTTGCCGTCCTTGACGGTGATCCCCGGCAAACCGGTGCTGCTTTGCGGGTAAAGCCACTTGCTGCCACGCTTGATGTAGCCATGGGCCCGCAGCAGCTCTTCAACGTCGTGGCAACGGTTGAATTCGTCGATCACCGAAGGCTGCTTGCCCGCGGCGGCCGGCGCACGCTTGATGACCTTCCCCGGCGAACGCTTCGGCTTGATCGCCCACGGGCAAGCCGCTTCGGCATCTCGCTTGAAAATGTCCCAGTTCGTCCAGATGGACAACAGCTCGTTGGTCAACGTCGGCAGGCCGCCCGCTGCGCTGGGCGGTGTCCGCCACGTGTACGGCTTGCCCGTGCCCGGATGGATCGATGGCGGGAACACGTCCTGCACCAGGCCGGCCCGCAGCTCGAACACGGTAATGCGCTGGTAGACCACAGCCTCGGCCTTCGCCGCAGCCTCGCCTTCAGCGTCCCCAGCCTTCGCCGCAGCCTTGGCCTTCGCCATCAGCGCCTTCCAGATCGAGCCATCCGGATCCTTCTCGTTGGGCCAGGCCAGTGAATGCCGGCCCAACTCAACGCCATCAGGCAGCTTGAACACCACCCGGAAACGCAGCGGGTTGCCGACGATCGTCGGATACACCACAGCCATAGCGTCCAGGTCGAGGCCCAGCAGCTCGTACAGCACATGTCGCGTCCACTGGACATCATCGACGTCCAACGAACAGACACGACTCGGCCCGAGCACCACGCCCAGGTTGTGATTTGGATTGCGTTGCCAGAATGCTTCTGCCGCAGCGGCGTCGGTGATGTACCCGCCCGGCTTGTTCCAGCCCATCCCCTTGGGGATCTTGTCGCCGGGCTCAATGGGGACCAATGCCAGTCCGAATTCCTCGACGTATTTTTTTGCCCATATTGAAGCTTTAGGTGAATCAAACATTTCTCACCGCCACATCTTGCGATTTGCGTACAAAACGACTGATGATCGGCGTTCCAACATCTCTCGCTCCAAGGAAGAAAGAATGCCCGAGTACGTTGCCACGCTGGATTGTCCGCACTGCAAGACCAGCAAATCTGGAATGCGATCGCACACCTACATTTACACTGGTGCCACCTATCGAATTCCTCTCAGCTGCCCACATTGCGACGAGATAGTAGTTGTTGGGGCAGATGCAGATACTAAATTTGCACGTACAAACTGGGCACAAGAAACAATTTTCAATCTTGACGACCGAAGATGTGTCATTCAGCGCAACCATTTGCATTACCCTGTAGTAATGAAACGTGAAGTGCCCAACGATGTTCCAGGCAAGATCGGAAGAATCTATGAGGAAGCTCTCGACAACTTTCACAGAAAGAATTTTGAGACTTCCGTACTGCTTTGCGGGAAGGTTCTGGATCTCGCTACGAAAGGAATGGATCAGGCTTGGAAACTGGAAAAGCGCCTCAAAGCTCTTGCCACCGACGGAAAAATCACCGCATCCATGGCCGATTGGGCGGAGGAAATTCGCGTTGACCGAAACACCGCGATCCACGACGACGAAGACTTTACCAAAGATGATGCGGAAGACATCGTAATATTCACGGAAGCCTTCTTGACTTACATTTATACATTGCCTGCACTCATAGCTAGTCGCCGACAAGCACCTGACCCAAACTAACGCTCTGACCTCGGAATATTTAGGAGTTGTACAGTGGAGTGTCATTCTAGGCCCTCCATTGCCTGACGTGCTCCAGCCATGATGCCTAGCACCGCCTGGATGACGTCGATCCCGTATTTGTTCAGCAAGGCGACCTCGTGCGGCTCCCACACGTTATCAGCGGCGCCGGCATGCATGCTGGACACGAACTCGCCTGTTCGCTCCAGCAGCCTGCCAACCGACTTCAGCGCCTCAGACGTCGCCGGGACAGGCGTCGGCCTGTACCAGACGGCGCCTGCCGGCCGCACCAGAGCGTCGAGCAGGGCCGGGTTTTGCGTCAGCTCAATCACCCCTTCCAGTTCGTCAGGGCTCAGCCAGCGGCGCTCTTCGGTCAGCTTCAGCTTCTTCTGTAGTTCGTCGTAGTCCATGGACATGGCGTGCGCCAAGGCCGTAATACCGCCGTGGTGATCGCGACCGGCGCGGTATAGCGCTTCGCGCAAAGAAAGAACCGGGCCAGCGCCCGGCAGAAGGTCAGTCCGACTCATAACCGTAAAATCCCCGTTTACGGCCTAGCCATCGGATAGGACTCGCCCTATCCTACGACCACGACCGATGTGCATGTGCTGTGTATCGTCGTAGCCGGGCTGGGGGATTCTTTGGTGAGAGGCCCCAGTCCGGCACCCTTTTTTAGGCCGCCTGATAGTCCCGCAGGTCATCCGGCGTGCAGAAAACATCTGGGCGCAAACGAAATCTTGAAACCCCAGTGAGCAACTCTGCTCTCATAACCAGTTCTGCTGGCAAAAAACCGCGCTTCAGCCAATACGAAACGATCTGCTGTGACACGGTTCGTTCTTTGGTCGACATAGCGTGAGCGAATCCCACTTGGCCCTTCGCCATTTCTACGGCCTCGACCAAGGCTTCGCGCGTCTCAGATGAAGGATGCATATGGGCCTCTACGGTGAAAATACAAAACCAAAATACATAGAGATTTGTATTTGCGCAACCAATTATCGTGTTGGAAAGCGCACAAAAGGATTTGTATTATCCCGTGATGACTAAATCAGCACGCGTCCCCTCCCCCTTAGCTAGCCTCTTCAAGGCTCGGCGCAAAGCCCAAAAGCTAAGCCAAGTAACTCTGGCGGAACGAGTCCGACAGTTGCTTGGCCCCGACGAAACTTTTAGCCAGCAGACCTACGCTGCATTTGAGGCTGGCGGCACACAGAACACCCGTTTTGCCATTCAAATCGCTCAGGCTTTAGGCATCTCCATGGACGAAGTCGCCGATCTTAGTAGTACGTCCACACCCCACTACGTTACAGACTCACCCAGCCCCGCAATGCAGATCGCCGAAGTGAGCGGTGTGTATCTCGCAGAGCTCCACGCACCACTGCTAGTCGAGGGCGACCAAGACGCCGAACCAGGCCGACCTGGCGTTCACGAAGTACCCTCGAAGAAGTTCAAGTTTGACAAAGCCACGCTCGCAGAGATCGGCGTAGCCCCCCAAGACGTAGCTTGCATGATCATTGAGGGCAGCAGCATGGATCCGGTGCTACCGGATGGTGCCACTGTTGGAATCGATCGCGGGAAGCAAAAAATCAAGGACGGCGACATCTATGCGGTTGTTCATGGCGGACACCTGCGAGTCAAGATGCTGTACAGACTTCCCCTGGGCGGAATCCGGATGCGTAGCTTCAATCGTGATGAGTATCCTGATGAGGAATACGCCCCCGACCGACTGAAAAAAGAAGAAATCAGCATCCTTGGTCGGATTTTCTGGTTCTCCGTATTCAGATAACTATACAAAATCGCAATAACAGCCCGCCGCGCGCGGGCTTTTTGTTGCCTTTGCGAAAATATACAAAGAGATCTGTTGACCAAAATACAAACAGGATTGTAGTCTTTGTGTCGTACCCCTCTCACCAAGAGTACGAACCATGCAAACGACACAGCACAGCACCACCCGCTGCCCGGTGTATCTCCACCCCGCAGCGTGCACCAGCCCAGCCGCCGTCGAAGCGATCCAGAAGCACACCGGACTGCTGGTCATCGTCACCCCCGGTGCCCGCCTGGCCTCCGCGAAAGCAGCGGTCGCCACCACCGACCTGGGCCCGTTCGGAGGTGATGCGGCATGAGCAATCACACCGCCGAAGAATTGGCAATCCAGATCCTGTCCACCTGCCTGCTGGTCACCGCGCAAGGCAAATGGCACGCGCACTTCCAGTTCGCCGCCCATGTCGGATGGATTGAAGTGCGGGTTAGGCCATCCACCCATAACTACGACTCCGGAGAAGCCCCGCCGCCGGCCGCAATGAAGTGGGCAACCATTTCAGGACTCAACCCAAGCCTGTGCTACTCACGTCCAACTGAAGAGGATGCACGCCAGAACCTCATGAAGCTGTTGGCCTGGGTACAGAGCCACCTCGACATGGGGACGACAAAATGACGCCTCTTCTGATCGGCCTCGCCGGACGCGCCCGCTCGGGCAAAGACACTGCAGCACAGCACCTGGTCAACCATCACGGCTTCCAGTCCTACGCCTTCGCGGATCCGCTGCGCGACGGGCTGATGCACATTTTCAACCTGAGCCCGTGCGACTTCGAGGGCGACCAGAAGGAACAGCCCCTGCCGTGGCTGGGGCGCTCGCCTCGACAACTGATGCAGTCCTTGGGCACCGAGTGGGGCCGTAACTGCGTGCACCCGGACCTCTGGCTGCTGCTCGCGGCGCAGAACCTCGACCTGCTGGCACGCACCCACGACACGGCCCGAGGCTTCGTAGTAAGTGATTTGCGGTTCAACAACGAAGCCGACTTCATCCGTGATCGCGGCGGCGTGGTGATCCACCTGACCCGCACGGGTGCAAGCCGTGTGAACCCCCACCCCAGTGAGAACGGAGTCGAACAGGCCGCCGGTGATTTGTGGCTGCCCAACAACGGCACCGTTGAAGAACTGTTCGCAAACCTCAATGCGGTGGTGGACATCCTGCACACCCGCGCAGCGGTCAAGTGAGGGACACGCCATGACGAACCGCACCCTTGATCAAACCGCCGCGCTGCTCGGGCTCAAGCCTCGCGCCTTCCGCGCCACGCTGCGCGACCTGGGCATCCTGAATAGCAGCGGCGACCTGGCGAGCCACCACCGCGACCGCGGCTATCTGTTCTCGGATCCCCGCACCCGCTGGAACCCCGCGACCGGCAAGCCCGCGCACTACGCCGTCGTGATGGTGAAGGAAGACGGCGTCACCTGGCTGGCCAAGAAACTGGGAATCACCATCACGAACAAGGATGACGCCGCATGAACAGCAATTTCCTCAACGCCCATTCGCAAGCGCTTGGCACCCTCCGGCTGACCCCGATCTATCTAGAAAGCCCGGGCACTGCCAGCCTGGCCCTGCTACTCGGCGCCGCCAACGAATCCGCCGCGATGCTCGACAGCGTACCGATGCGGGTACTGGAGCTGGCCGACGTGTTCCGCTGCGTCAACAACGTGATCCACGAAGGCCAGACCGCCTACGTCACCCCGACCAACTCGCCCGAACACCCCTTCGGCGCCGTGGTGGCGGACGCCGCCGGCAACGTCTGTGCCGTCGGCATGGGGAAGAGCAAGGAAGGCTTGGCCGAACTGATCCGCCTCCGGTTGTTGCTTCCAACGAAGGGGAACGGGGAGAACTCGCCATGAGCGAAACCCTCGACCAACTGCGCCGTCAGTTCGCCACGCCCTGCCCGACCCTGACAGCCGTGCGCGAACACTACTTCACCCACATTCGCACGGACCGCTACTTGCTGCGCGAGATCAACGCCGGGCGCATCAAGCTGACCGTTACCCGCCTGCATCACTCGGCGCGGGCAAGACCGGTGGTGTACCTGCATCACCTGGCCGAGTACCTCGACGCCCAGGCGCCGAAGCAAGCGGCCTGAATCGACGGTGGCCCCTGCCGTTCAGGGACAAACAACACAAACCTTGTGGCAACACCCCACCGCCGGCCTCTCACCAAGAATCCCGGCGGCGGGCTCTACTGGAGCACAGCACATGCAAGCACAAGACCTGATCATCATCGCGAGCGGCGCCGCTACGGCCCTGCTGCTGATGGGCTTTTACATTCGCAGGATCATCCTGCGCGCACTGGCACGCCGCTACGAAGCCGGCCTGAGCGAACGCAACGGCCTGCACACTCGCCGCCTGACCGCGCTGAACACCGACCTTGCGACCCTCACCCAACTGCGCAAACAGGTCGCCCAGCAACTGGCCGACCTCCGGGCGCAGATCCAGGACACCAAGGCCACCCCCTTCACCGCGGCCGATTATCGCGACCTCACCGAGATCACCCAGTTTCTGGCGCTCGCCCTCCAGACCTGGCAGGCGCTGCCCGGCACCGAGGCCAGCCGCGTCCGGGCTGAACAGCTCATCAAGGTCTCACGCGCCATGGCCTACCGCGTCTTCCACACCGTGGAGACGGCCAACAAGCTCAACGCCCAACCGCTGGACACCCAGCTGATTGAGTGGCTGGACAAGCAAGGCACCTTCGGCGCCACGCCCGAGCGCAGTTCCATCAGCTTCCCACACGAAGCAGACACCGCGGGCTATCCGCACCTGCGTGACGCGCTGCGCGAAGCCTACGAACTCCACACCCAACGCCAGGCCATCGAGGTGGGCCAGCGGTCAGTGGAGGACGCAGCATGACCTGGATTACTACCCACACCGGCCGCCAGTTCAACCTGACCAACCCCACGCCGGCGATGATCGCCCCCAACGATATCGCCCACGCACTGGCGCACCTGTGCCGGTTCAACGGGCACTGTCGCGAACACTACAGCGCCGCGCAGCACAGCATGCTGGTGGCACGACTTGTTCCAGCCGAACACCAGCTGGTCGCGCTGCTGATGGACGCGCCCCGCGCCTACCTGGGCGACATGACCCGACCGCTCAAGACGATCATGCCGGGCTATCGCGTCTTGGAATCCCTGGTCTGGAAAGCGATCTGCGACCGCTTCAACCTCGACCCCACGCTACCCGAGAGCGTGGTGCGCGCCGACCTGGTCGCACTGGCCACCGAACGCCGCGACCTGATGCCCGACCCGGCGGCAGAGTGGGAATGCTTGCGCGGCATCCCTGCGATGCCCGAGCCCATCCGGCCCCTGTCGGCCCGGGAGGCCGGCTTGCAGTACTTCGGGCAGCTGATGGAGCTGATGCAGAGCACCCACCGGAGGGCGTACGCATGAGCTCATTCAAGAAGCATCCCCTCGACTTCAAGACTCAGTACGCACTCGGTTTCAGCTCTCTAGACGAAGAGATCGTGGTGGACTTCTTCTGCGGTGGCGGCGGCGCCGGCACTGGGCTGGAGATCGGCCTGGGCCGGCTGGTGAACGAGGCAAAGAACCACAGCCCCGCCGCGATCAGCATGCACACGGCGAACCACCCCGGCGCCGTGCACTACACCACCGACGTGTTTGACGGCGATCCGGACACCGAGTGCGGAGGCAAAGCCGTCGGCTGGTTCCACATGTCGCCGGACTGCACGCACCACAGCCAGGCCGCCGGCGGCCAGCCGCGCAAGCGCGAGATCCGGAACCTGTCGTGGATCGGCCTGAAGTGGGCCGGCAAGAAGAAACCCCGGGTGATCAGCCTGGAGAACGTGAAGCAGATCCTCCAGTGGGGGCCGCTGATCGCGAAGCGCTGCAAGGAAACCGGGCGCGTCATGACCCTGGAACGGGTGCCCCACCCCAGCAAGCCGAAGAGCATGGTCAACCGCGTTGCGGCCCCGGGCGAAGTCGTCCCCGTGAGCAACCAGTTTCTGGTGCCGGATCCCAAGCGCCGCGGGCAGACCTGGGCCGTGTTCGTAGCCGAGCTTCAGCACCTCGGCTACGACGTGGAGTGGCGTGTGCTGAAAGCCTGCGACTACGGCGCGCCGACCAGTCGCGAACGCCTGTTCATGATTGCCCGCTGCGACGGCCAGCCGATCGTGTGGCCGGAGCCGACGCACGCCAAGAACCCGGCCAAGGGGCAGAAGAAGTGGCGCACCGCCGCCGAGTGCATCGACTGGACGGCGCCGACGAAAAGCATCTTCGACAGGCCCACGCCGCTGGCCGAGGACACGCTGCGACGCATCGCCAAGGGCATGAAGAAGTTCGTCATTGATGCGGCAGACCCGTTCATTGTGCCGATAGCCAACTGGTCCGGGGAAAGCGTGCAGTCGGCAAACGGGCCACTTCGCACCGTTACGTCCTGGCCCCGCGGCGGTTCGTTCGCTATGGCCAGCCCGATCATCGCGCCTGCCACTCACCAGGGCAGCGATCGCATCAATGATCCGCACGCACCGCTGCCGACTGTGACCTGCGCCAATCGCGGCGAGCTGACGCTGATCAGTCCGGTGCTTGTCGGCGCCGGCGGCCCAGAGTACGCCGGCAAGCCAGCAGCAGCCGACCAGCCCGCCGGAACGCTGATGACCCAGAACCACCGGGCGGTGGCATCTGCTCACCTGGTGAAATTCCGGTTCACGGATGAAGGCAAGTCCCTCGCCGAACCATTGCCGGTAATCACCAGCGGGGGCAACTACAAGCGACCAGCCGGCGCCGCGCACGCCATGGGCATTTCAACTTTATTCATGGCCCAGATGAATGGCGGCTTCAACACCACGGTCGCTAAGAGCATGGAAGACCCAATGACCACGGTGACCAACACCGGCAGCCAGCAGCAGCTGGTGACGGCGAACCTGGTGCACCTGCGCGGCAACTGCGATGCGCGGGACGCCACAAATCCGCTGCACACCATCAGCGCCAGCGGAACCCACCACGGTCTGGTCACCGCCTTCATGGAGCACCAGTTCGGCGCCAGCGTCGGCCAGGCCGTGGATGATCCTGCACCAACCATCACCGCCGGCGGTGGCGGCAAAAGCTCGCTGGTCGAGCTCCAGCTCTCGCCAGAGGTTGAGGCCGGCGCCCTGCGGGTCGCGGCATTCCTGATCAGCTACTACGGCACCGAGAACGTGAGCGGCGCCGGCGAGCCCGCCCCCACTGTCACCACCAAGGACCGCTTGGCTCTGGTGACCGTCCACATCAAGGGCACG
Organism: Pseudomonas sp. NPDC089534; assembly: GCF_044749305.1. NCBI lineage: Bacteria > Pseudomonadati > Pseudomonadota > Gammaproteobacteria > Pseudomonadales > Pseudomonadaceae > Pseudomonas > Pseudomonas sp. NPDC089534. The sequence continues at coordinate 83,019 of NZ_JBIVHR010000017.1, forward strand.
CCGTACGTGATCGTGGACATCTGCCTGCGAATGCTGCAGCCCACCGAGCTGTACAAGGCCCAGGGCTTCCCCGCCGACTACATCATCGACCGCGGCGCAGACGGGAAGCCATTCACCAAGACCGAGCAGGTGCACATGTGCGGCAACAGCGTCAGCCCGCCGCCCATGGCAGCACTGGCAAGGGCTAACGATCCGTGGCGGCAAGCCGAACGGTTGCGGGAGGCTGCATGACACCCCTACGCCGAACAGCCCGGATCCGCAAAGGACAGATGCAGCGCCTGGACCTGGTCACCATCTGCGACAAGTGCAACAGGAGCCGGGCGCATGGCAATCACGATAAATGCAGCCGGCTGCGCCAGGCCGAAGGCATCGCACGACGGGAGGCAGACCATGGAATTCCAGAGTGAAACCCTCACTGACGAAGAGCTGGCCACCATCACCGGCTACAAGATCCCGTCGTGCCAGCGCCAGTGGTTGACCCGCAACCACTGGGAGTTCGTGCTGACCGCCGCCCAGCGGCCCGTTGTTGGCCGGGTATATGCCCGGCTCAAGCTCGCCGGCGTCAAGCCGACGGCGAACAATGCCGTCGCCGAGACCTGGACGCTTGACCTGGCACACGTGAGCTGACGATGCGAAACAAGAAATCAGCTAACCGGGACCTGCCGCCGCGGATGATCAGGCGCACCCGCCAAAGAAAAGGCGGAACGATCTGGACGGGTTACTACTACAACGGCAGGGACGCCGACGGCAACCGCGTCGAGATCCCGCTGGGCGGCGACCTGGACGAAGCCAAAATCGAATGGGCCCGCCTCGACCGCAAGGCGATCCCGAAACCGGCCCACCTAATGGGCCGGCTCTTTGACGACTACGAAAAGAAGGTGATGCCCACCCTCAAGCCAGGCACCCAGTCCGACTACGCCAAGGGCCTGAAACAGCTCCGCAAGGCTTTTGACGCCGACAAGCCGGCCCCGATCGACGCCATCACCCCCCAGGTCATTGCGCAGTATCGGGACGCCCGCTCGGCCAAGGTCCGCGCAAACCGGGAAATTGCCCTGCTTTCGACCATGTTCACCTTCGCCCGCGAGTGGGGACTGACCGACAAGGCGAACCCCTGTTTCGGCCTGCGCCGCAACAAGGAGACGCCACGGGACTACTACGCCGGCGACATCATCTGGAATGCGGTCTACGAACAGGCGCCGCAGGAACTCAAGGACGCAATGGATCTGGCGTACCTGACCGGGCAGCGCCCCTCCGACGTATTGAGGGCGTCCACCCTCGACATCAACCAGGAGTTCCTGCGCGTCGGCCAGGGCAAGACGGAAAAGCGACTACGGATCCGCCTGTACAACGGCGCCACCGAAACCGACCTGTGCGTCTTCATCAACGGTCTGCTGGATCGCCGCGCCCAGGCCGGCGTCAAGACCTCAATCCTGATCACCAACCAGGCCGGGCTGCGTATGAGCTACAACATGTTGCGCAACCGCTGGGACGAGGCCCGGGACAAGGCTGCGATAAAGGCAGCAGCCGACGGCGACACCGAGCTGTCCGTGACGATCCGGAAATTCCAGTTCAGGGACATCCGGCCCAAGGCCGGCAGTGAAATCGAGGACATCGGTGATGCAAGCCGACTGCTCGGGCATTCCACGGAGGAAATGACGAAGAAGGTTTACCGGCGCGTCGGGGAAATCGTTAAGCCAACCAAATGACTGAAGCGCAGGCGCGCTTTAACTAATGCCATAAAATTTGGAAATAGCATTTGTGAGTATCCCTGCAGCAACTTGAAATGGAACCTCCCATGCGGGGGTTCCCGACTTCGATACCATAGAACCTATCCAGGCACGGACCGATGAACCAATACCTTTGCTTTGTGACGGTTTGTCCGAGTCTTCTTTCATAGCTGCTTTCAACTCAGCTATGTCAGTTTCAGATACTTTGTTCGCGGCCAATTCTTCGACCAAAGATTCAAGGTCGTTTTTTACCACAGATGTCGTGTTATAGGAGGCTTGACTACCTTGACCAATGGCAAGACTTATATTAGCACCATCACCAAAAACAACATTCTTAAACAAGCCATTTACCTCATTTACATCAGGTAGACCAAGCTGATCTCCTGCATCATCTGAATCCGGAACTACGTCCGATAGCTCTAGCAACAACGAAAGCAACCTTGAACGCGCTTCATGTAGTATCTGCGTGAAGCACCCTGCTGGAGGCTTGCCCCATGCAGAAGTAATTAAGAAACCGTCAGTAAAACCTTTCCTTAAGAACCCATGCAAGTCGGCATTTAACGGAACTATGAGGCCGTCGTCACTTTTCGAGAACTCCTCAATAACAGCAATGCTTTGGTTCAAATGCGAAACAAGAAATCTGTCTTGTAAGTCGGAAGGCATTCCGCCGGTTGGTAACTGATGATTGTTATAGCGCAAAGTCATACTTTGCACATTGCCGTAAGGAGTCAAACGCACCTGGCGGTATTCCGGTACTTGGACATCCTCTCCGTAGCCTTGGATTTCATTTTTCACCCATTCAGCAAACTCTTTTGCTTTGAGTTTGTGAGCAATGATCTGGGCTTTAAAAAACGCATTTGCAAGCGGAGCATTAGCGTCCCCCAGGAGGTTGATCGCCTCATCTATCAGCTTCATCCGCAGCCCATCCATTCGTCCGATGACGCAGATAGTGCGCGATTGCAGCCTGCATTGCCAGCAGTGCACATCCAGAAAAATGCGAGGACAGGACGAGCACGTTGAAGCGGTTCCTTCGCTGAGTTGCGGAACACCTGTCGAAAGTTGCGGAACACTTCACTTTCCGCGAGCAAGAAAAAACCCCGTAGATCATTGATCTACGGGGTTTTTAATGTGGAGGCCGAGGTCGGAATCGAACCGGCGTAGGTGGATTTGCAATCCACTGCATAACCATTTTGCTACTCGGCCTCAAAACATTTGCTGTCTAGTAGCACAACAACAAACGTGTACAAATTGGAGCGGGAAACGAGACTCGAACTCGCGACCCCGACCTTGGCAAGGTCGT